>QHXL01000349.1 GCA_003222935.1 Acidobacteriota bacterium | reverse complement strand
GCTGAGAACATAGGCAGTCTTTTCGTCGATGGCGTCGATATCACGAAAGTCGAGTGCTTCGGAGCTGACGAAGATCTTTTGCCAGGTAGCGCCGCCGTCAGTAGTGCGCAAGACAGTGCTGCCCGAGCCGCTGGCCCACGCAACTTTTTGGTTCACGGCACTGACGCCTCGCAGGCGTGCCGTCACCCCGCTTTTTTGGGTTGTCCAGTGGGGAGCTGAAATTAGTAGCACCGCCACAATGCTAAATAGAATTTCCACTCTTCACCTTTCCTTTTCAGCACCACGTACTCCTTAACGTTGTGGGGGTTCGAACCAGCAATCAGAGGCAGCGCGCGCGAATTTTGCAATCACATCTTCGCGAGTCTTTTCGTCAGCCTTGGTAGTCGATACAAACACGGCGATTGCAAGATGCTGACCATTCGGCAAAGTAATTATCCCGACATCGTTAGTCGCAGTCGTCACACCGTCAATAGTGTCAGATGTTCCTGTCTTATGAGCCACCATTGTTCCTGGTGGAAGGAGGCCTTTTATTCTTTGTTGCCCAGGTCGACTCTTGATCATCAACGACAACAAAATGTCGCGTCGTTCAGCCGACAACACCTTTTCTGTCTGCAGTAATTTCAACAGCTGGACCATTGCTTCGGGTGACGACCAATTCAGGAAAGACACCGAGGGAGTTTTGAACATGTCACTTTCGTACGTGACAAGCTTAATATCGTTCACGCCCCACTCCCGCAGGTTTATCGTTACCGCTTCCGGTCCGCCTAACATTCTCATCAACACATCGCACGCGGTCCCATCACTTTCAGAAATCATGTAATCGAGGAGTTCGCGGACGGGGAGAGCGGCCCCCTTGGGATATTTCGTAGCGATGCTGAATTCTCGATGACTAACAAAATCTCTTGGCCGGACGGTGATTTTGTCGTCGAAAGTAAGTGTGTTGTTGTCGATTCGCTTCAGCACCGCCATGGCAATCGGAAGTTCGTACACACTCTACATCGGAAAATGTTCACTCCCACTGATTCACGCTTTTTCACCTGTCGCCAGGATCAACGCCGCAGCCCCAACCGGTCCTTTAGTGATACTGGCAATTTCCTGCATCTGTCTTTGCAAGTTTTCAGTGTTACAGACTGTCTGAGTGGGTCGCTGTGGTGCTACCGGTGGCGCGGCTGTTGTTCTTCCTGTGCAGGCTGCAAACAAGAACGACATAACCAGCAGTAAAAAGAGTTTGTTAGGCAACGGAAGTATTCTCCTGATTCTTCACTCCGGAGGAGGGAAATGTTTATAGCACCAATTTCCCTCATACTGCTTCGTACGGAGGAGCGGAAATCTCTCGGCAACTGAGTACGACGGAACGTCCGCTCCTCCGTACGAAGTCGGAGGAAGGATCGTCTTGAGTGCTATAAACATGTTGCCCCGCTGGGGCAAGGCAGTGCAGGTAATTTTCGGAGTAAGCTCATAGCGTTACTAAGAAGCCGCAAAGGAAGCACGGAGAGTTCCTGCTTAACGCTTTCGAATTACCCAATTCGACATCGAACGTTTATTGTGGACCACGACCGTTTTGAAAGGCTCGAGCCATTCCCCACTTAACGCTTCGGTTGTTTGTTCCAACATCTCGAAGTCGACCAAAAACCAGTTGACTCCATCGGGCAAGAGATACCTCCGTCCCTCAATGTGCTTGAGTTGATCTGAAATACCGATGGTCGACGATAGTCTGGCGAAGAGCATTCCACCTGGTTTCAAAACCCTCCACATTTCTTTGACCATAGCTGTCCAGTGATCTTCGTCATCCGCGAAATGCAGCAACGCACTGCTCAACACGACGTCAAAGCTCTCGTCTGCAAAGGACATTCTCTCGACTGACTCATTGCGAAAGTTCTCTGCGGGAGTATCCGAAATGCTTTCTGCCAATGTCCTGATGTGTTTGATGGCTTCGCCTGAACGATCTACGCCAGAGACCTTGAAGCCGTTGCGCAGGAAGTAGACCAGGTTCCGGCCCCCACCGCATCCGGCGTCGAGTATGCTCATGCCCGGTGTAAGACGTCCTTTCAGCAGCTGATCAAACAGGTAAATATCGAGACTGCCGAATTGTTGTTGCAGATTGAGTTGCGATGACATTCAGGTTTCTATTTGCGCGCGAGACAGCTTGTTAGTTCGGGCGTCCTGGTAAACCCGCAGTTGCCGTTAGACTGACGTTCGCAGGATGCTTTCTTGTAACACTCATATTCAGAACGATAAATGCAGGTCGACATCCTTGTGTCGTCAGCGCAGATTTCTCCGGAGCATCCAGTCTTGATGCAAGGCTTCAAGTTTGACGTACCCACGGAAGCCTTCAGATAAAACTGGGTGGCTTTGAGCATTTGAGCGCGACCTGCCGGCCCTGTGACTGTTGCGTGCGTTCCAGCTACCAACACGCCTTCCGCGCCCGTCATCGCTTGAGATGCCTGTGACACCAGATCATCAAGAGCGCCGATCGAGTTGATATCGACTCCGGCAATCTTACGGCTCAATGTTGTATTGAGTTTGGCTTCGTTATGACTCAAGCAGGGAGCAGCAATACAACGAAGACCCAGGTCGCGTACTCGATAAAACTCTCCGCTGGGCCGCGAGTCACTTGAAGCTTGCCAGGCTTCCTCGACCTTCAGCACTCCGTATTTTCCTTTTCGATCGCCGCGCGTCAGAAGCGTTCCTCGCAGGAGGGCTCGATCGATCGGGACTCCCGAAGTGTTGGCCCAATCAAGACTTGCTACATAACATTCAGCCATTTTTCGACCGTTCGCACAGTTGGTAACTGTCTGATTCACGCGCTTAACAAAGTAACCGCCGCACATCGGGGATGCGCACCTTCTAAAGTCGGGGCGCACCGTGAAAAAGGTGGACGTCGAACCCGGTGAGTCAGGCGCTAATATGGTGATTGACTTTGTTTCATTAACTGCTGATTCAAAGTTGGCAAAAGCGATAGAGGTTAGTAGGAGGCCAAGCACAACTGTCAGGGCGTATTTTGTGTTGCTCATTTTCTTCTCCTCATGAACCGGAACACCAATCAGTTATAATCCCGCCGCGCAACCAACTCAGTCGATCAACTAACAACTATGTCAAATCATCTTTCGCGTCGTAATTTTCTATCTCTGACCGCCAGCAGCGCAATCGCCGCAACAGTTTACAATGCCATTGACGCACACGGCTCCACAGTCGCCATCAAGTCGCTCATTCCATACGAGGCTAGCACACAGGCAGCGGCCATGCAGCCATGGATTGCGCAACTCGACGAGTACATCGCTCGACACATGCATGAAACTGGCGCGCCGGGAATGACCCTGGCACTCGCCAATCGCGACGGTTTGATCCGTGCCTCGACGTATGGGTTTGCCGACACGAAAGCCGGATTGCGCGTGGTGCCCGAGACTGTATTTGAGATCGGATCGATCTCGAAGTCATTTGTTGGTCTAACACTCCTGCAGTTGCGTGAAGAGGGGAAGTTGGACTTGAACAAGCCGGTAGTTGAGTATTTACCCTGGCTCAAGATCAATTCGAAGTTTGAACCCATAACTACTCATCACATCCTAAGTCATTCAGCAGGACTTCCCGGAGTTCCTTTACTCCTCGACGCATTGCTGGGCGAATTGTGGACTGCTTATGCGCCGGGGCAACGTTTCCTCTATTCAAACACCGGCTACAACATTCTTGGTTTCCTGATCGAGGCGCTCGACAAGCGTCCATTCGCTGAATCAGTCCGCACTCGAATGCTTGAACCGCTGGGAATGGCTGCGAGCTCGGCGATGATTACCAATGAGACGCGCAGAAGAATGGCTGTTGGCTACGAACCGATGAACGAAGGCAGACCCTTTCCATTGCATGGCACATTGGCGGAAGCTCAGTGGGTAGAGATGGACATGGCCGCTGGCAGTATCGCGTCGACACCGGCCGACATGGCGAAGTACATGCGGATGTTGCTGAATCGCGGAGCGCTTCCAAAGGGTCGTTTAATTTCTGAAGAGACGTTCAACTTATTTATCAAGCCGGCGATCAAATCGCCGTTTCGTGGAGAAGATGCTTCCTATGGTTACGGACTCTGGGTCAGCGACATCGAAAGTCAC
>QHXL01000694.1:1967-2349 GCA_003222935.1 Acidobacteriota bacterium | reverse complement strand
TCATTGCCGCTGCCAGAAAGAACGTGACCGACCTCAGGCTGTTACCAAGTTGAGCGCTGTTTCCGTTGAAGAACGAGCCGCTCGGGGTTTGGGCCAATATCGGCGCGGCCCCGAATACCAGCAGCAGTAGTACGACCGCTAGGCCGTTCAAGGCCCTTAAGGCAAATGCTAATGCGATCAGCTTTCGTCCGAGTCTCACCGCTCGCGAGTTTCCCGCTGCCAGCGGAATGCTCATCTCAATTAGGTTGTTCATCTTTCACCTCTCATTGATCTCGTTCGTTGTTTCTCTAGTCCCGACTCTCATCGAGATTAATCGTTTCGCGTCGTGCCCTTTTCAACTCCTGTGCCAAATGCGTGGCCCAGTCATTGCGCAGATGAAAAT
>QHXL01000694.1:0-1891 GCA_003222935.1 Acidobacteriota bacterium | reverse complement strand
CTCCGACTAGAGCCGTTTATTGAGGATGCAAGTACGCGATATGGAATCGATCCACAACTTTTGCGCGCTCTGTGTTTTCTCGAATCACGTTATCGCTTGGATGTGGTTAGTCCGAAGGGTGCGCGTGGGCCAATGCAATTCATGCCCGCGACGGCCATCAAATATGGGCTGCAAAATCCCCACGATCCTAGAAGCGCGATCACGGCTGCGGCCCGCTATCTGCGGGATTTATTGAGGGAATTCAACGGAAGGACGGATCTTGCCATCGCAGCTTACAACGCGGGAGAAGGTACGGTTGAAGCTTTCCTAACTGGAAAATCTCTTCGACTGTCAGACGGCAAAATTATCAACCCAGGGAATGTTCGTACAGGCGGCATTCCACCTTATCCAGAGACCAAACAATACGTCCGAGCCGCGCTCACACTGCTGGCGATAAAGCCAGAATCAGCGCGCATCAAGTCACTTGTTCCTACTCGTGATCGTGAGTCTTCTCGTCGCTTCACTGATCGAGATTTCACGCTTGATGTGTCGATGAATGAGATCTCTCCGCCACAGCGTTCGAAGGAGAAAGCGAGTTCCTCTTTCATCGACATCCAGTGATGTTGTCGGGTTTTACATACGGATCGACGTTAGGTTTTACAACTTTCGTGATCAAGACAATCGAAGTGATCGAGATTTCTTGATTGGTACGCGAATTGAAGAAGCAGCGAGCCCGAAGGTGAAAGCAAGAAGTTGAGACTAATAATCACCAAGAGAACTTAATCAGGAGTTTAGCTATGAGCGCTGATGTGTTGGATCTGGATATGCTTCGAGAAAACGGCACGAAGGCCGAGCACGAAACTGTGTTGAGGGAGTCTTCGTCTTCAAGCCCAGTCATTTGCTACCGCGATCCCGCAGACGTGCGCACTATTCATCGCCAATCGCGAGTCATTCTTCTTTGCTTGGCGATTACCGCACTCGCGATTGTCGGTGTCGTCTACAAATCGATTCAGCGTCCTGACCGCATCGTCATTGATATGACTTCAGGTCGCGCAGTCATGATCAACGATAGAGAACTCGGAGCCACCGAAGCAGTCCGGCTCGAGAAAGACAAACTGCAGATCGCGGACATGGATTACGTCGGGTTCCTGGACAGGCGAAGAAATTTGCGCAGTACCTAACTGATCAAAAGATTCTTCAGACGCAGCGTGAACAGCAATGGAATGCTCTCTGGAAACCGGAATATCTGGAACATGCTCCAGGAAAACCATTAACGGTGAAGGTTTACGGGACGCAGGAAATCGACATGGTGATTAAGAACGAGAGCAAGCATTTGATCAAGCACATCCTGCTGACTGTGGACCTCTTACCGGACGCACCTGAGGGCGGGACCTTTCGTCTCGACCGAAATCTACGCTCGGGCTTTCGCATAAACGCCGTTGACTACAAAGAGCTAAGTGCTACCGAAGCGGATACTTCCGCTGCAACGTCGCAAAACTGAAGGAGAGATCATGAAAACAATATTTTCAATACTTCTGCTTTTATGCGGCACAACCGCTCTTACTGCGCAACAACCAAATCCAACCATTTCGCGCCGGCCAGTGCGATGTCACCACTGCACTCCTCGAATTGCGAATCCCGCGCCGACACCAACTATTGCGCCGGCGGTACGTTCGGACTTCTTTGTGGGTGAGGCAAGAGTTGAGGTCAATAAAGACGAAACGGTCGTCAGATTAGCGATGGCTCAACACGGCAGCGTACTGATCGAACTGCCCGCAAATGATGGCCCTCGTTACATCATTCCCGGTGATCCCGAAATGGCGACCGTCGATCAGAAGGCGCTGGAGCGAAACAAACGAGCCATTATTGTCAGGCCAGGTTCGCAATTCTTGCCTCCAGCGAGGAATGCCAG
>QHXL01000348.1 GCA_003222935.1 Acidobacteriota bacterium | reverse complement strand
ATTCGAATCTCGGAACCAATGTAGACAAGCTCACCAATAGTTATCGGCAGAGTCCTTTGACGGTTGTGCGTCCACAACGACGAGTTCCGGCCACCGAGTATTACTCGTCTGCCAATCTGCACCCGATCAGTAAAGTCAATTTTATGCCCGGTAGTAACAATACTGCCATCACCCAGCGTAAAACGCGGATCGAGCTGATTAACGGCGTCGGGTTCGGGAATCGAGTTAATCTCATTCAGCCGCATTATCTCGGAGTAGCGACCCAGTGAAACTTCATCACCACCGCGGATAATGTTGAGATGCCCTATCCGCGTGTGATCTCGAACGACAAACTTTCCGACACGAGTCACAACATTGAAGTGTCCGATAGTTACGTCGTCGTCAATCTCACATGTTCCAGCGTCGATAATACTAATGCCAATACTGACCCGTTTACCAATCCGATATCCAAAGAACAGTCGATAACACGGACGTTTCAGAAATGTTGGCAAGAACGCAAGCAGAGCCAGTATTAAAAACCGTGATCTGCTTGTTTTTTGCATCAGCTTCTATGCTTGGCCGTCGTCCTATTTGCTCAACTTGCCTTTAGCCGTTTTGCCCTGGAGCAACACTCAGCGGACGAGTTGGCGACTTTCCAATTCTGCAGTCGCACTTACAACCTGATCCTGGGCCGCCTGGGCCCGTACCCAGGTCAACAACTCAGGGATGCCCTGGTTGAGCGACACCTTTGGTTCATAACCCAACAGCTTGCGAGCTTTCGTAATGTCTGAAATACAATGCCGGATATCACCTTCACGATAGCGACCCACAATCTCCGGTTTTATATCGAGCCCAAGTCCGTCAGCGAGTAAATTGCAAACTGCGCGCACGGAAGTCGCCACGCCTGTTCCCACATTCACCGCCTGATAATCAGCGCGATCGGTTTCCAGTGCTAACAGATTTGCTTGAACAATGTCACTAACATGAACGAAGTCGCGCGACTGCTCGCCGTCTTCAAAAATCATAGGTGCATGTCCATTCAATAAGCGAGCCGAAAAAATAGCGCAAACACCGGTGTATGGATTGGAGAGCGCCTGCCTTGTTCCGTAGACGTTAAAATAACGGAGTGCCACAGTTGGAATCTTGTAAGAGCGGCCCACGGCGAGGCAAAACTGTTCCTGGTCTTGTTTCGTAACCGCATAAACTGACGTGGGAAACAGAGGCTTTTCTTCGGGCGTACCAGTGGCAGTTAATACTTTCCCGCAAGTAGTGCATTCCATCTCCCATCGACGATCAAGCAACTGATCGTTGGGACGCAGCTGTGGATAGACGATACCGCAGCTCTCGCAAGTGTAGGCGCCTTCTCCATAGATTGACATTGACGACGCTACGATGAGCTTCTTGATTTGTGGTTGGCGCGCAAGGATTGCCTCGAGGAGCACAGCTGTTCCCAGATCATTTGCTCGAACGTAGCGCTCGATCTCATACATCGACTGTCCCACCCCAACTTCGGCGGCCTCATGAAATACAGCGTCGATTTCTTCAAGCGCCTTGTCTACTGCATCTCGACTACAAACGTCAGCACAAATGAATTCAGCACCTGGGTTCACGTTACGCGGAACCGCGTTAGCGCCGTGCACCTGCGGCACCAGAGCATCCAGCACACGTACCCGATGTCCCTCGGCGACGAGTGCATCCACCAGATGGGAACCTACAAAGCCAGCGCCACCAGTTACCAGCACATTCCTTGTTTGCAAACTCTAATTCCTCACTTCCGATAAAAACTAGCCGTGATTTTCAAATAACCGATTGCAAGACAGAATCGACTGCCACGGGTGATTTTCTCACCACCGACTCCAATACGTCATACACCCTTGGGGCCTGGACCGCCGCGGAGAATTTTTCTTCAATCGTTCGGCGCCCGGCCTTACCCAGTCGAGATCTGAGTGCGCTGGAACGAATTAACAAACTCAGCTTCTCCACCCATTCATCTTCCGAGTTTGCAATTAACCCATTCTCATTGTCTTGAATAATATCGGTGTTCACACCAACCGGCGAACAAACCGTCGGGATACCCATCGCCATGAACTGCAGCGCCTTCGCTCCACACTTACCCTTCGTCCAGTTGTCGTCAGGCAAAGGCATGATACCGATATCAACCGCTCTCAAGTCTTCTACCTCTGTCTCTGAGCGCCACATTATTGTTTCGAACTCAACACCTTCGATTTGATAATGGGGTGTACCAATCACCCGTAAACGAATGGACTCGCGTTGCGCCAGTTTTGCGAGAGCTCCGCGCAATGTATCCAGGTGCTGCAACGTGCTGTGGCTTCCGGTCCAACCGATCACGACAGGTCCGGCAGACTCCTTGATGTCCACTGGTTCGTACTTGTCAGTATCGATTGTGGTGGGAATGACCGAAACGTTTTTGTTGACCTGTCGAGCGTATTCTGCCAAGTACGGATTACCAACCATGACATGAGCGGCTAGCCGACAGTTTGTCCTGGTCTTGCCCGCAAATTTCAGGTAACTGAGATAGCCGTTGGATGGACTTTTGTAAGTGAGATAAATCGCATCATCGAAATCAAAAACGTAGGGCACGCCGCTGCGGTGTATTAATCTCTCGTAGATAGCGGGGCCGAGAAGCGCGGCCTCGCGATAGAGATAGATCACGTCGTAATTCTTGATCTTCCTCAGCAAAGCTGCTCGTCGGCCAAGTGCCTGACTGACCAGAGTCAATTTCTTCGCGAGCTGGCCTGGCTCGTAGACTATGTCATGCAGCCTGGGGCATTCGAATGGCGAGTAGGTGATTTCAACTCCACGTTCTCGCAAATGTGGCTCCCATTGCTCGAGCCTGTAGCGCTGTCCGGGCGAGGTATCGTAGAGACTTGGCATTAATGCTAGCAGACGCATTACTTAACCCTTATGTTTAGTATCACCGAGGAAACATTCCAATCTCAAACGTCCCCGGCGCAATCGGACACTTCATTTTCGTCCTGTTGCTACCCAACCAAAATTTTCAGCTACCTGCGGAGATTTGAGACCGGCACGTTCAAGCCACTCAAGCACCTCGGCCCGTGTATAACGGTTTTCAATTGGCGCTGAAAATCTATCAAGTTGATCGTTGACGCAAACCCGAAACGGAAAACTTGCGTACTGCTTCATCGGCAATTCTTCTGCCAGCTCCTGCAATGGTCCTACCTGTTTCATCACTCGATAAGGCAACACGAAGAACATGAAAGCGGCAACTGCCGAAGGGTAGGCAAGCGCATACACAGCGGAGTGGGGCAAACGCGTGGTCACCTGTCGTGCTGCACTGACACTGGAAAGAAGCACCGACTTGATTGGCTGTCTCTCCGGTTTCCAGTAGAGATAGATCTGCACCTCGCCATCGGGCTTCAGAAACCGTAACAGGTTTTTGAAAGCTTCTTCTGGATCCGGAAGGTGATGAAGGACTCCTATTGAGTAGATGAAATCAAAACTTTCCAACTCAAAAGGTGGATTATGCAGGTCGGCCTGTACGACCTGGGCCTGACCAACTGACTCAGTGTTACGCGCCGCCACTTCTACGGCTGGTCCAAGATCGATGGCCCAAACTTCGGCGCCGTACTTTGTCGCGTAGTGAGCGAATCGACCATTGCCACAACCAGCGTCTAAAACTTTCTTACCACGAAAGAACTCAGCCGCATGCGGCTGCATGTATCCGAGAAACTGGTTTTCCCACTCATCGTACATTTCAGGAAAACGTTGCCACTCAAAACCGAAACTCAAGGCCGTGGCTACTTGTTTTGCGTCAACCCCAGTTGCCGAGCCGTTTCCGAGTAATGCTTCTCGAAAAGGCGACAACAGCATTCGAGGAATGCCATCAACGATAGGAAATGTTACCGAGCAAGCGCCGCACAGCAATTCATCGTTCGCCTTGAACGACAACACGCCGCGACACGAAGGGCACCTTAGAGTTTCCAGTAATTTGTCTTTACCCAATCCCATGTTTTAGTTATTAAGCACCTTGTCGTACAGCGCCGCGTACCTC
>QHXL01000347.1 GCA_003222935.1 Acidobacteriota bacterium | reverse complement strand
CATGATTCTTCTCTGTGCTACCTCTGCGTCCCTGTGTCTCTGTGGTGAATCTCAGTAAACCACAGAGACTCAGAGACACAGAGTTTACACAGAGCGGTCTACGAAAACGCGATTCGCTTGTTCCAAAGTCTCTTTCGAGCCCACATCGAACCAGAGCCCCGGCACCTTCCACGTATAAAATGGAACACGCTTATACATCCACTGCACCAGACGGCCGGGCTGATCCGGATTGTTGCCTTCAGCAATGTACTGCCGGATGAGTGGTAAAGCTGACTCCGGATAGTAGTAAAGTGCGATACCGGTCAACGTACTCTTCGGTTCTGCGGGCTTCTCTTCAAAGAAAGTGATTTGACCTTCTTCATCAATCTCAATCGAGTTGTACTTCTTTATCTCTTCGAGATTTCCCACGTCGTAAACGGCCAGCACGGGCGCATTCTTCTTCCGACAATACTCACCGAACTCAAACAGATCGTCACTGAAAAGATTGTCGCCTCCGACGATGATTATGTCTTCCTTCACCCCCCGACTGGTCAACACCAGGTTCGTATCGCCGATTGCGCCGAGTTTGTTTGAATCATCAGTAGTACCGTCGTTAACCACTTCAAAACAAAACTGGGAATTCTTTTTACTGTATTCGTCGGCCCACTTTTGAAAATGATCGGCAAACTTGGCATTGGTGACGACATAGACCACGTCGATGTAAGGGATCGGCGCGAGATTGTCCATCACGTGTTCGAGCATTGGCTTGCCGGCAACCGGCAACAAAGGTTTCGGCTTGTCCAACGTAAGTGGATAAAGACGGGTCGCATATCCTGCGGCCAGGACAATTACTTTCATGAATCAATCTCCTCCTTGTTCTTCCTCATTGCTGACTTCTTCAGCGCCGTTTACGGCTTCACAGATGTAAAACTCCGGCACGATGCCAGTCGCTTTCTTATAACCATCTCCAACAAGATGCTTGAATCCTTCAACGCTGTCGCGGGCAACCAGATTAACCGTACAACCGCCGAACCCGCCACCCGTCATCCGCGCGCCGAAAACACCCTCGACACAACGGGCCTGCTCGACCAAGCAATCAAGCTCAAGACAACTAACTTCAAAATCATCGCGCAAACTCCTATGTGACTCGTACATCAGTTCGCCGAATCTGCCAAGGTCGCCTTGTTCCAGTGCTTCCGCGGCAGCAAGTACTCGCACATTCTCAGTTACGATATGACGACAGCGTCGGTAAACGTCCTCCTCCAATCGCTCGCGATGAGTTTCTAATTGGTCCGGGGTTACATCCCGAAGGGCCTTCACCGTGGGCAGCAGACCACTCAATACTCGCACACCCTCTTCACACTGTTGACGGCGCTCGTTGTAAGCACTCGCGGCGAGTTCATGTTTGACCATTGTGTTGCAAACAACCAGGTTCGCGTCAGTTGGAAGCGGCAACAACTTGTACTCCAACGATCGACAATCAAGGAGGAGCGCCTTGTTAGCTTCACCAAACAATGAGACGAACTGGTCCATTATTCCTACCCGCGCACCGACAAATTCGATTTCGGCTTTTTGACAAAGCTTTGCTAGCTCATGGTTTTCGATATTTAACTCGGAGTGGGCTGCGAGCGCATAAGCAGTCACGACTTCAAGTGCAGCTGATGAACTCAAACCGGCGCCCAAAGGCACTTCACCACGAATGACCAGTCGTGCGCCACGCAGTTTGCAGCCATCTTGTAGGAGCATGACGATGACGCCAATAGCGTAGTCGCTCCAGTGCTTGGCTCTGGCAGTTTGCGGGTTGTCGAAATCAAAGACGACTTCTTCTTGAAAGTTCTCGGAGTAGATTTCGATTCGATTTTCCGAGAGCGGAAAGAGAGTTAGCCACGTAGAGAAATTGATGGCGGCGGGCATGACAAACCCGTCGTTGTAGTCAGTGTGTTCGCCGATTAAGTTTACGCGTCCGGGCGCGCGAAAGGTTCGAGGTGCCATGTTCGATATGCTTTAGCTTGTCGTGACTCTCGCTGGAAGCAACCTGGCTGACTTCGTTGTCCTTAGAGACAAACTAAAAGGCTCTAGCAAAATAGACAAGCGTCTTATTCATTCTAGCCAGCTTGGACTCTTCAGGTCACGACAAGCTGAAGATGCTCGTGCAAAACTCTCATTCTCCCCGTGCTTTAGCTCGGGGTACGGTAGAGCTCATGCAGTGGAACTAACCGTTTCAACGGTTTGCTGCCGTGGGTCGATCGCAGGTACGGGCACCCTCCGTTGCCTCGTTTACTTAGCATTTCGATCCTCTCATCCTGTCGCGCCTCAACGTCAATCCGCCAGGAATGTCAAACCGTTGAAACGGTTCCCTGGATTTAAGCGGCGCCTGTACCCCGAGCTAAAGCACGGGGAGAATGAGGAGTTTTACAAGAGGCTCTGAAGCATATCGGACATTAAGGAGTGACGTTGGTGACTTGGAGGACGATTTGCCAGGCACTACCTTTCTTCTGCCAGATGTGAACGTAGCTGCCACGCTCGACGATCTTCTTTGGATCATCCGCGCTACTCTTTTCGTAAGTGCCGTGCGTGTAACCAAGGTCGCCTGAGCGCGACGCGTCGCCAGCAAGCGGTTCCCAGACGACCTTCTCTTTCATCGGACTTAAAGCCTTAACCGAGGCATCACGTCCGATGAAAGGTAGTTTGTTTGGGATGTACAACCGGACATCCTCGGAAGCGTTAGCGCGAAACGCCTCGGCGAAACCTAGCTTTAGTCCGTCCTCAGAAAAACCTCGATCTCGCTGCATCAGCGCCTGCGTGAGCTTTGCCGTGTCTTCGGCGATGACAACCTTTGGCCCACTGCCGCTTTCGACCTTCCAGATATTCAATGGACCACCTGACTGTGGATGTGAGATGCCGAGGTCAATAACAAACTTCCAGGAGTTGTCGGCCTGTTTTTTCCAGAGGGTGACGAAATGACCATACCCACCCGGCTTTGCGTCGTTGATGTCGGCTTTCGCTTCCCATGGTCCGGTCGTAAAGCCAAGGTCGCCAGCTGCCGCAATTCCGGCGAAAGCCGGCTGCCAGGCGAGCAGTGGTTTCTTATCGGATGGCGGTACTGGATGTTCGTTCATCCACTTCTTGCCGTTCACTGCACCGGGTCGAAATAGCAGACCATCGTCGGCAATGAACTCCATGAAAGCTTGACGCGGATTCTTAACCTCGGCAGTTTTCGAAAACGACTGCTCAGTCTCAATCATTTCTTTTAAGGCCTTCTGGTTAGGAGACTGCTGGGCTAAGACTGTTAAGGGAAGAAGGAGAACAAATACAATTCCTGGAAAAATGGATTTCATGCTCAGTCCTCTCATAGCTGAACTCTCGACTAACAGTTGGGGATCAATAAGTACCAGTTGGGAAGGAGGTAATTGAAGCCTGGAGTGCCTTTCTAGATCATTGCAGTTGGGAAGGGGGCAAACGGAGCAGGAAGTACCCCTGGTAAGTGAACTGTAGTGCGCCCCCGCTGCGGCTCCGACTAGCATCTGATCGAACCTCAGCGGGGGCGCGCTACGGTCCACTCTTGAAGGCACCTGTAGAGCCGCTTGCCCCCTTCCCAACTTGCATTGATCTAGTGAAACCGCTCAGCCCTGCACAACTTCCAATGATCTAGTTAGGTCCGCTTGCTCCTTTCCGTCTTGTTCGGAGCTGGTAGGTCATACTCTGATCTAGTAAGCCCTAATCAAGCAGCCTCACTTCCAACAGCGGCTCGCATAACACTCTCGGGTGTCCACTGATCAATCGGTTTCACTTCCGACAGCCGCCCACGACTCATCACCGCCAAACGATCGCACATACCAAACAGTTCCGGTAGATAAGAACTGACAATCAGCACTCCCTTGCCCTCATCAGCACACTGCGCGATCGTTTCGTACACCTGGGCTTTACTTCCAATATCAATTCCTCTCGTGGGCTCGTCCAGCAGCAGTATGTCGGCATCCTGGTGTAATAGTCGCGCGACGATCACTTTTTGCTGGTTACCTCCTGACAATGAACCGACTGATTGTCGGACATTTTGAGTCTTTATTTTTAGATCGTTA
>QHXL01000358.1:2330-6856 GCA_003222935.1 Acidobacteriota bacterium | reverse complement strand
GGACATTCGTCTATTGTCTTCGAGGACGATTTCAGTTAAATACTCGTCCGATCTTTCCAGCCAGCGGTCATCGAACAACAACTTATTTATTGATGCACAACACTCTAACACGAACACTTAGTTTACGTCTGACTGTCTTTTTGATCTTACTTGGCTCAACTTTCACGATCTGCCTGGGGCAACACTCCATTCTCGATTACCCGATTTCGATCATCCCGCAACCGCGAGAAGTTACCAGGCTCGACACGCGCTTTCCGCTAAATCGCAATACACGGATTGTGCTCGCTGATGATCGTTCCGCGGACGATCAGTTTGCGGCCGAGGATTTCATCGACGACTTGAAAAAGACCGCAGATGTAACTCTCCGAATTGGCAGAAGCCGTGGTAATAACACAATCCTAATTGGCCTGTTGAGTTCCCCGGTTATTCAGTCAGCTCTCAAGGCAACCAGTTTTTCTATGCCGGCGACATTGAACGAAGAAGGTTATGTGTTGAGAGCGAGTTCAACTGGAGTGATCGTTGGTGGGCCAACGCCAGCAGGGGTTTTCTACGGACTACAAACACTGAAACAACTTGTGAGAGGCGATGGTGCTGATGCTTACATCCAGGGAGTGACAATTATCGATTGGCCCACCATGCGTTGGCGTGGTGTTTCGGACGACATCAGTCGTGGCCCAGTGCCCACTGTTGAATATATAAAGCGCCAGTTGCGAACCTTCGCCATGTACAAGCTCAACATGCACTCGTTCTACATGGAGCACACCTTCTCGAGTAAGTTACACCCACTCATTGGCCCAGAAGGAGGATCACTTACTCCGGACGAGATTCGCGACATCGTAGCGTACGCAAAGCGCTATCACGTCGAGATTGTTCCAGAGCAACAGACTTTTGGTCACTTGCACAAAGCATTGAAGTACGAGAAGTACGCCTCGCTTGCTGAAGTTCCCTATGGCGATGTCCTTTCGCCCCAACAGGAGGGAAGTTACAAACTGGTCGCCGATTGGTATCGCGAACTGAATGAACTCTTTCCCGGAAAGTTTTTTCACATCGGCGAAGATGAGACATTCGAGTTAGGCGAAGGGCAGAGTCGTGAGGCGGCGAGAGTTAAAGGAGTCGGCGCGGTTTACTTCGAACACTTGAGTCGCGTCAGGGATATTCTTAAACCTTACGATCGCAAGTTGATTTTTTGGGGCGACATCGCGCTCAATCATCCAAACCTCATCGGGAATGTTCCCAAGGATATGATAGTTGCGAACTGGGACTATGGCGCCAAGGACGACTTCACCAGCCGGATCAAGCCATTCAAGGATGCCGGGCTCGAACAGTTAGTGTGTCCCGGCGTTGGAGGTTGGAATCAGATCTTTCCGAATGTCGAAGGGTCATCTAAAAATATCATCAACTTCGTTCGCGACGGGCAAGCGGCGGGTGCTTTGGGAATGCTTAACACGACCTGGGACGACGATGGTGAATCATTGTTTGAAATGGGCTGGTACGGCATTGTCCTCGGAGCTGCGGCGTCATGGCAGCAGGGAGTTGTTGATCAAAAGAAATTTGATGCTGCGTTTGACTGGTCGTTCTTCCGGAATGAAGGAGATGAGTTTGTTGGCGTTATTCGCGCACTCGGAAGTATCAACGCGATCGGTATCGCCGTTAGTAATGAACAGTTCTGGCGTGATCCCTTCACGACTGCCTCAGTGAGTATCGTTAGGGCGAGTTCCGATCGGATTCGAAAGATGCGTCTCCAGGCAGAGGGTGCCGAGGAGATACTTATCCAAAACCGACAAGGCGCGAAGCGCAATAAGTCGATGATCCCGGCAATGTTGTTTGCGGCGCGACGTTACGACCACCTTGGAAGGAGAGCTCAAACAGTCGAGAAACTGAGTCGGGAATACTGGGACGCTTATTTGAATCTCGGTGATCGAACAAAAGTGCGTCGCCTGCGCCGCTATTCCGGCGCTATCTACGACCAGTTGCGAGAGATGGCTGAAGAGTTGGGCGAACTGAAAACAGCATACCGGGAACAGTGGTTGGCCGAGAATCGCCCTTACTGGCTCGAAAGTGTGCTGGCCCGTTACGACAATGCGATAGCGCTTTGGATTGAAAAGAGCCGAGCGGTTGAAGAGGCGCTACGTGCCTATGAGACGACGTCGATTCTGCCAAACCCTGAAGAGTTTGGCCTGGGTGCAAGAGAAGTCCCGTCACCGACACCATCGAGACAGTAAGGATACGAATCATGTCCACACAATCCCCTAATCGCCTTCTATCCCTCGACGTCTTTCGTGGTCTAACAATCGCCGGGATGGTGCTCGTCAACAATCCTGGTACGTGGAGCAGTATCTATTGGCCACTTGAGCACGCTGAATGGCATGGCTGGACACCAACCGATCTAATCTTTCCTTTTTTCCTTTTTATCGTCGGTGTTTCAATCACACTGGCGTTTGGGCGAAGGGTCGAGGAAGGTGGCGTCACCCGGTCGCTTTATCTCAAGGTCATAAAGCGGTCGTTGATAATTTTTGGTCTGGGACTTTTTCTCAACGGATTTCCTTACTTTCATCTATCCGACATTCGCATTCCAGGTGTTTTGCAACGCATCGCTATCTGTTACCTGATCGCGTCGCTCATCTTTCTTTCAACACGAATCAGGACGCAGGCGATCATCGCCGGTAGTCTTCTCATTATTTATTGCATCGTTATGACCCGGGTTGCCGCGCCCGGTTTTGCCGCCGGTGATCTGACGAAAGAAGGGAGCATTGCCTCATTTATCGATCGGGTGTTGCTTGGTCCACATATCTGGAAACAGGGCAAAGTCTACGACCCCGAAGGACTCTTGAGTACTATCCCGGCAATAGCTACCACGTTGTTAGGAATCTTAACTGGTCACTGGTTGCGGACTGAGCGGTCGCAGTTTGAAAAAGTAGCCGGCTTGTTTGTTGGCGGCGCAGTGCTGGTAATGATCGGTTGGGCGTGGAATCCGTTCTTTCCGATCAATAAGAGTCTGTGGACCAGTTCTTATGTTTTGTTTACCGCGGGCCTGGCGCTTCAGCTACTCGCGTTATGTTACTGGCTGATTGACATCAAAGGTTATCGACGATGGGCCTGGCCATTTGTTGTTTTTGGAGTTAACGCGATTGCCCTGTTTGTCGGGACAGGCTTGATGGTCAAACTGATGTCGTTGATTAAGGTGCCACAGGGCGATGGGACGAGAACTTCTTCGCAGGGCTGGATCTTTCACAATCTATTCTTATCGTGGGCGTCACCTGTTAATGCGTCGTTGGCGTACGCGATTGCCTTTATTCTCCTATGGCTCTTTCTGATGTGGCTGTTATACAGGAAGAGAATCATTATTAAGGTGTGATCCTGTGTTCGATATGCGCCAATGTCCGACGAACTTCAGTTTGTCGTGACTCCGATTTGCGATGGATCGACAAACTGAAGTTCGTCGGACATTGGGCACAGGACATTATTGACGAAAGGACGAGGACGATGCCGACTTATATCGCGTTAATGAAATACACGGAGCAGGGAATTGCAGGTGTTAAGGGTAGTCCTGAGCGACTTGATTCAGGGCGTAAGGCGTTCAAAAAGTTGGGAGTGAAGATCAAAGACACATATCTGACGATGGGTCGTTACGATCTTGTTTGCTTGGTCGAAGCTCCGGACGATGAGAGTTTTGCGCGTGCGATGTTGACCTTAGGGTCGCAGGGAAATGTACAGTCTGAAACTCTAAAAGCATTCAACGAAGCCGAGTTTCGCAAAATCGTCGACTCGATTTAAAACGCTCTAACGATACTTAAGTGGACGCTGGAGCTGCCTTTAGTTGGTGAATTTAGTACAAGTAAGGAAGGGCGGTTTACCCCCGCTCTTTTCCACCTGAGATACTGATCATTAAAGAGCGGTCCCAGCAGCAGCGATCACTGCGGTGCGATCCCGCCATTGAAGTTATAGCTTTTTGTAGCCTGGGCCACGCAGGACTTGACCTGCTAACGCGGACGTTCGTCCACCCTTAGCAACGCTCACTTGTCCATTCACAAGCACATACTCAATGCCAACTGGATACTGGTTTGGAGATTCAAACGTCGCTCGGTCGATTACGGTCTGCGGATTGAATACGACGACATCGGCAAACATCCCCGCACGAAGTAGACCGCGATCTTTCAACCCAACTCGTGCTGCCGGGCCGCCACTCATTTTATGAATGGCACTCTCGAGAGATAGCAGCTTCTGTTCGCGTACATACCTTCCCAGGATTCGTGGATAACTTCCCCAGCCGCGTGGATGCGATTTAGATCCAGCCAATGGTCCATCAGTAGCACGTGATCCACTATCCGTGCAGAAGCTGACAAATGGAGCACGCATCGCTGCCTGCATGTCGTCTTCGCTCATCATGAAATAGATGGCGCCGGTTTGAGCTTTGTCGGCAAGAATGAAGTCAAAAAGTGCGTCCAGCGGATCCTTCTTTTGCTCCGCCGCGATTTCTGAAAGTCGTTTACCTTGTGACGATTCAAGTTCGCGATTCACCACTGAAC
>QHXL01000358.1:0-2283 GCA_003222935.1 Acidobacteriota bacterium | reverse complement strand
TTTGATCTTCGGATATCTCTTTCTTGAGACGTTCTCGAGTTGCCTGGTCACGCAGACGGCTCAACATCTTTTCTACGCCGCCTTCCTGCGCCCACGGTGGCAGACACGCACTCAGCGCGGTGCTGCCGGCGATATACGGATAGATGTCGGCCGTGATATCCAGGCCCGCAGCGCGTTCACGTTTAATTCGTGCAAGAACTTCGGGCATGCGTCCCCAGTTCTTTTTATACGCAGTTTTCAAATGCCAGATTTCGACTGGTATCCGAGCCCGTCGGCCTATCTCGAATGCTTCGTTTAATGATTCATCAAGCGCGTTCGCTTCACTTCGCTGGTGAGTTGCGTAAATACCGCCATACTTTCGCGCGACCTTTGCAAGCTCGACTATCTCGTCAGTTTTTGCAAACCGTGCCGGAATGTACTGCAGCGACGTCGATAGACCGAGTGCCCCGTCACGCATTGCAGCTGCGACGAGCTGTTTCATATGGTCGAGTTCCGCGGACGTCGGTTGTCGGTTCTCGAAGCCAATAACGTACTCGCGAATCTGAGTGGCGCCGACAAACGTGCCGAGGTTTACACCCGTACCTTGCTTTTCAAGACGCTTGAAATATTCGTCAAGAGTCCGCCAGTCAATACTCAGATTGAATCGTTTGAGAAACTCTTCCTGCTCCTTGATCTGACGTTCGTTGATTGGCGCAATCGACTCACCTTCCCCGGTGATCTCTGTAGTCACACCCATCATCACCTTGCTCATCGCACGTGGATCGATCAAAAGATAAGTTTCTGATTGGCCCAGCATATCGATGAAGCCTGGTGAGACGATCATTCCGCGAGCGTCAATTGTGCGAGTTGCGGAAGCGTTTGCTAACTTCCCAATGCGAACGATGCGTTGACCCTTGATTGCGACGTCGGCGTTGTAAGCCGCACGTCCTGAGCCATCGACGACGCGTCCGTTCTTGATCAGCACGTCGTACTGAGGCGTTTGCGAAGGTATCGAAATCGGCAGCATGCTTATTGCCAGGAATAGGAGGAAGAGTTTTGCGATCATAATCAAACCGTATCCAGAAATTTTGCGCGATGACGAGGTTCGGGCAACATGCACGTCTCATACTTCCCAAACACTCGATATCGATTGCGAGCGACCAGCTCATAAAACAGATCACGTATCGGGCGAGGGATAACCTTTCCAAGCGCCGCCACTTTCCAAATACCGCCGAGATTCTTCACTACATTTAGAATCGCTGTTGATTTCGTTAACACACGTTCATCTGGCTCCTGGTAGTTAATCACCACGCAGACCGTATCCAGATCTTTTGGATTCAAGCCATGTCGAACCAGGATCTTCGAAGCGAAGTCACTTTGTAACGACGCGTATCTGAGATGGTCTTGCTTATCCCGCTTCAACAGAAACTGCACAAGTTGATTGCAGAGTCCGCAAACGCCGTCATAGAGAACGATTGGATTTGTCATGTCCGATATGCTTCTTAATGTCCGATATGCTTTAGCTTGTCGTGATTCCGATTACAGCTGTGATGGCACTAGATCAAGTCGCCGACAAGCTAAAGCTTATCGGACATTTGGCCTGTCTCAACAGAACGGTAGACAGCCTCGACCAGTTTTACCGACATCAATCCATCAAAAGCTGTTACAGCCGGAGGAGTCCCATTGACAATAGCATCGATGAACGCACGGTCTCCCTGTAGATAGCCCCATTTTTCTTCACGCGGTAACTGCTGCATCGACTGTTCGGAAAAATGACCCTGGATATTACTGCTGCAAACTAATGTTTCCATCTCGCGTGTCAGCAGCGTTGAGTGATGACAAAACACTTCGACGCGCTCGAATGGAAACAACCAGCTAGCATCGGCTGACGAGGCAAGTGTTGCGTGTACTCCATTGGTAAATTTTAGCAGCACCGAGAAGTCGTCAACTTCCGCGTATTCGTGCGTCGATCCAATCGCGATAAGACTCTCGACTTCACCAAACAGAAATCTCACCATGTCGAACATGTGAATCGTCGTCTCGAATAGAAAACCACCAGTCACCGCCGGGTCTCCCGTCCAAACCGGCTTCAACAGTTCCCCTCGATTCATCTTGATGTGCGCGGAGTGCGGCGTGTGTGTTTCCGCCAGCATCTGTCTGAGCGTTGCATAGACCGGGGCAAACCGACGGTTATGTCCAACTTGAAATATCCCCGCGCTCTTCTCGGCCGCTTCAACAACTAACTGCGCTTCGGCAGTATTTGTCGCTAATGGCTTCTCGCAGAAGACATGTTTATTCGCGGAG
>QHXL01000357.1 GCA_003222935.1 Acidobacteriota bacterium | reverse complement strand
ACCAGGTCTCCGTGAGTTCTGCGGTCGATAAACCCCACCGACAAGCCGAGCAGGTGGCGAATCATTCGTTCCATCGTACTCAACTCGATTGCCTTGACGATTTTTTGTTGTGTTACCTGCGAATCGTAGTTGAAGGCGCCGGCGCTCAAACTCACCAGCAGGAGCAGAGCAACAGTTATCCAGAGTGCTGATTCAGGACTGATGCTGACTCCGAACGCTCGTCCTTGACCTAGTACGCCGGCGAGAAACTCTCGAATAAGGAAGATCGACGCAGCGGTCATGGCGGCCCGGCCCAGCGAGGCAACGGTGAATCTGACCACGAGAACGGGGTGTGGGCGCAGCAGTCGGATTAGCATTGACAACTGTCGTTTCACAACACACCTTCCACTTGCCTGGGGTTCTCAACGGTTTTTAGTGAGAGTCTTTTCATTTCTGATTGGGCGCAAGAGATGGGCAATTTTGAAGCGTCTGGTAAAAACATTTGTTGAGACTCGAGCGTCAGTTTGTTTGGCGCCCAACTGATGGCGAGAGCTCTTAGAATCGGAATATGCAAGCGAGCGGATAATAACATTGCCGACGACGGTCTCAAGGTCTTCTAAGGCGTGGCCCTTAGTCGAATAGCCGGGTAAATAGGCAGCTTCGCAGTCCCTTCCCCATACTGATTAATATCTTTAATCCCGAGGATTTCCCGACGTTTTTGTTCAAAGTGATGAGGTCATCAGGCGGTTAATATTAGGCGTCCCCCGCGCTACCGCGTTTCGGCTAGTGGCGTTATTCGGCTGCTCCTGGCAAATCACTTCAACCGCGCGATTTGCATCGCGCGATGTAGATCGACGGGACAAACTCTGGCGGCGGCCGGGTCGATTAACCATTGAAACTTGGAAGCTTGATCACTGCTGATCGTTTGACCTAACTCCAGCCCAACAAAGTTCAGCAGTGGACCGAAATCGCCGGCGGGAAGTTTGATTGCGCGACTGGCCTTAATATTCCAGAACGTCGAATAAGCACCCGAGTGTGCCCCGCGATTCCCTGATCCGCCGCTATCAAAGGGTCTGGTTCCGGCGCCTAGATCGAGATTGCTGAACAACGTCGAATAGTTTGCTTCACGATGATGGTCCATGTTCAGGTCTACTCCTCGACCGTTGGAAAACACCGTGTGCAGGGCGTACCACTCGACACTTATGTCGTGGACCAATCGGGTTTGAATGTCGAACCCGGTTACCAGATTCTCCGTTCCGTGACTCACGTCAATCCCGTGATGTCCATTCGTATCGCGAGCCTCCGCCTCAACTGCCCTTTTCTTACTGGTCGTAAGCACTACATTACTGACCGTGCAGAAGTTTGTGGAGTTGAGATCTACACCAAAGTCAGCATTCTGAATCTCGATGTCGCGGACCCATGAGTTGGCAATGTTCTGAAGGAAGATTGCGTTGTAACCCTTTTCTCTGAAGTGTGCCCGATATGGACTCCACGGAAAGTGAATCGACAGATGCTCAATTCCAAACTCCTGGATCGACGGTGTAAAGCGATGAATCTCCGGTAACCATTCGGCCCGAACATCGTAAGGCAGTGGTCGCTCCAACTCGATCTTCGTGCCGCTGGTTGACTTGACCCGCGAAAGAAACCTCACCACATGTGGAGTTCCAAGCAAGTCTTCACCCGGTGGCATGAGTTCACCGTAAAGATAATGGATCAATGATCCGGAACCAGCTGTTCCTTTCGGGGGGTCACTCTCTACGATACGAATCCAGTCGCCTTTCTTTATCGAAATTGCATTTGAGACTTGTAGCACTTTGTCGCCGCGCTTTGCTGGAGCCGCGACACCGGCAAGTCTCGTTGTGGAATCGATTGGGTCTTTTCCCGAGACGTTGAAGAGACCGGGACGAAAGGACCATTCAGATGTTTCATTTTCCTTTGCCTTGTTACCGAAGAGATCTGTCAGAGAGTTAGGGAAGAGAAGAATAGTCTTGTTTGGCCCAGCCCCCCTGAGAACCAAATTTCCTTTTCCTAAGTCAATTCGTTTCGCGATGACGTATGTGCCAGCTGGAATGAACAGAACACCGTTCTCGACCACTTGAAGTGCGTGCATTAAGGCGGCCGAGTCGTCGGTCACGCCATCACCCCTGGCATGAAAATCACGCTTGAGATCCCACTTGCTGCGAGTTTTTGGAAGGGGTGCTTCCCCTGTCCCATTTGGCGCCAATCTTTGGAATGCTTGCTTCTCCCGCGTGATAGCCCGCGTAGGAAAAATCTGGTAATCGACCGGAAGGACGCCACTTTTCTCCTGCCTTGCCCCACATTGCTGAGTAAGAACAATCGACAGACGCGTGTGTGGTGTCAGTGGAAATAGAAGACTTCAAAATGAGGCAAACGGTGATCGCTAAAAGGATCGAAAGTTTCATATCTCGATGTTACTTCTCGTACCTCTTTTAGTCCTAACAAAGGATCGAGAATCAGTTTTGACCGACAGAGATGTGATGTGCAATGTCGGATATCCGATATGCTTTAGTTTGTCGTGACTACCGTTTAGTCGCATTGGGACCTCTAACTAAACTCACGACAAGCTCTGAAGCATATCGGACATTTCTGTTGACCACCTCGCGACGGTACTCGACTGGCTGTTAGATTCAGACCCGGCCATTCGCTGGCAAGTGTTGCGTGATCTTGTGCACGCGCCGGCTGAGGTCGTCGCGGTGGAACGTGCGCGAGTAGCCACCGAAGGTTGGGGTTCCAGGCTCCTGTCATTGCAGGATGAAGACGGAACATGGGCGGGAGGTGCATGCTTTCCGGCGCAGAGCTTCAACTGGCGAAAAGACAACCGGGGCCAACCCTGGACCTCCACACTGCCGACACTTCAACTGTTACGTGATTTCGGAATCGACCCGCGCTCTGAACTGGTGCGACGAGCAGTGGCTCTCGTCAGAGACAACTGTCGTTGGGAACACGCCGGGCAGTCGTTCTTCAATGGCGAAGTCGAGCCCTGCATCAATGGCAGGACAGTTAGCCTGGGTATCTACTTCGGTCAAGATGTGGATGGCGTAGTCGCCCGACTACTTACTGAACAGCTCGATGACGGTGGGTGGAACTGCGAGGTGGAGAACGGTTCGGTGCGCTCTTCCTTCGCGACCACTATAAACGTGCTGGAAGGATTGTTGGCCCATGAGCGCGCAACGGGTGGTTCGGTGGAGTCCATCGCGGCTCGACACCGTGGTGAAGAATATCTCCTCGAACGAAAGCTAATGCGACGCAAGAGCACCGGCGAAGTTGTCAACCCGGCCTGGCTGCAGTTTTCGTTTCCGACACGATGGCACTACGACGTGTTGCGTGGGCTCGAATACTTCTGCTTGGTTGGTGAGGTGCCGGACTCGCGGATTGCCGAAGCGATCGATTTGCTCCGGTCCAAGCAGCAGCCTGACGGCAATCCAGCCGCTGGAACACGCTCCGGGCGCTCCGCGTACTCAACTGGTACGAAGGGCTCACAACGAAAGGGAAATCTCACGATGCAGCTTCACCTTCGTAGAATCATCCTTTTCTTTCTCGTCATTTGCTTTCTGTGCCTGAGATCTACGTCCGCGAATGCCTGTGTAATCCTTCCACGACCAACGGTGCTTGATGAATATGAACGGGCTGACGTGGTGATAATCGCGCGCGTTGTCTCGATAGAAAAGACAAAAGAACGAGACTCGATGCACCTTAATGTCCGTTCTGCAACCATGGTGGTCCAAAGGGTGTTCAAAGGAAACGTTAAGGTGCAAGACGCGATCAGCTTCCAACAGGGTAATGGCATAGATTGCCTTTTTACGTTCGACGAGAATGATATTGGGACCGAATATCTTCTATATCTGAATCCTCCCGAGGAAGCCTCAGACCTCTGGTATGTCGGATGATTGCGCCAGAAATGCCTTACGGCTGGATAATCGACAGGGACGAGTCTTTGCCGACGGTTTCAGAAAGACGTTTGCGTTCCAACTCGCACAAGGCATTTACGCTGAGGCCGAAGAGAGACGCCGTTGTCGATTTCTCGTTCAAGATCGACAATGTGGTAGACGGTCACGTTTACGATCAGCATGGGCGACTTTTGGTCGATGCGAATATTGCGCTCATACCCGAGAATGACGACGTCGGAGCGTCGTATCACTTCATCGATGAAAAAGGCGGGTTTAAGTTTGAGTCAGTGTCGGCTGGAAGGTACAACCTTATTGTCCACAAGGAGTATCCGGGCAGCGGGCGGTTAACCAGGACTTCTGACTACAATCCTAAGAAGTCTACGCTACTAAAGACGCTGACTATAAATATCAAGCAAGGTGAGAGCATTCGCGGGTTAAAAATATTTGTCGGTACTACGGCCCGGAGTCCGATGCCTTAGCGCATACCGTCGGCGACCGATCAGAAGGAAGTTGCCATGCGTAATTCTTTGCACACCAGATTTGTTCTCGGCTGTGTAGTTTTCGTTTTTCTAATTAGCGAGATAGTGATTACCATTGGTCAGGCCCAGCGTGCAGATGGCCAACAGCGTTCTGAAAAAGTTGTCGTCAACACCGGTGAAGTGCTGTTGGATGCAGTAGTAAGAGACAAAACGGGGCGCCTGGTGAAGGATCTCACCGCTGCTGATTTCGAAGTTTATGAAGACGGTGTCAAGCAGCAGACCAATTCAATTCGTCTGGTCTCAATTGCAAATGGGGGAACTACCGGGCGCGAAGATCAGCAAAGCAAGCGCGCCGAGGCGGGGAACCGCGCGAAGGATTCCGTCTTAAGTAAAGGTTCGGTAGCTGCGACCGGCGTACCTGGCATCAGCGCGATTGCTCTTGTCTTTGATCGACTTTCTCCGGAGGCTCGCCCTCGGGCAATGCAAGCCGCGCTCAGCTACTTGCAAGAGAGCACAGACACACATGAATTGTTCGGCGTCTTTGTAACTGATCTCTCGATGGTTGTGCTTCAGCCGTTTACTTACGATCGCGATCTTGTGAAGTCAGGGATCGAACAGGCCGGTGTGCACACTTCCTCCCTTTATACTTCGACAAACGAGGAGGCGCGAAGTACCAGGCAAGTCTTAACGAACAGCCTCTACAAATCTCAGTCCGCCGCGCGCCCGATCCGAGGCGTCCCTTCTTCAACAACCGCACCCTCCTTAACCCAGGAAGCGGCAATGGCGTCATTGAACCTTGGGATTCTGGAACGGGCCGAAGAAGATCAACGCAATCAGTTAGGCGACGCCACGGCCCGTGGACTGTTACACATTGCCTCATCACTCCGAGCGCTGCCTGGTCGCAAAGCGGTCATATTTTTCTCCGAGGGTCTCATTCTTCCGAACTCTGTGATGGAGAACTTCCGCGCCATCATCAACACCGCCAATAGCAACAACGTAAGTTTCTACACGGTGGATGCGGCAGGACTGAGAGTGGAGAGCAAAACCCTCGAGACCACCAGGGAGATCGAGTCGCGAAGTGAGTTCCGGATGGCCCAGCTCGGCAGCAACGCCGATTCTGATGGCCCAATGACGAAAGGAATGGAGCGTAATGAAGACTTACTCCGGCTCAACCCGGATAGCGGCCTGGGCCTACTTGCAAACCAGACCGGAGGATTTCTGATCACAGATTCCAATGATCTCAGAAACAAGCTGCGGCAAGTTGACGAGGACCTGCATGCTTACTACCTGATGAGTTACACGCCAAACAACCTGAACTACGACGGCCACTTTCGGAAAATTGAGGTCAAAGTAAAACGTTCGGGTGTCACGGTGCAGAGCCGGACCGGTTACTTTGCAATCAAGAGTGGCTTCGCATCGCCGGTGCTTGCTTATGAGGCCCCGGTGCTGGCGGCGCTAGAGAACACGCCGAAGGCCGACTCGTTTCCTTTTTTTGCTCGTGGTTTGAGCTTCCCCGAGCGTGAACGCGTAGGCTTTACGCCTGTGCTTGTTGACGTCCCGCTCTCGGCGTTCACTTTTCGTGTCGATAAGGAGAAGAGGGTCTATGAGACGGACTTTACGATCGTCGCTTTAATTAAGGATCAGGCGCGCCAGGTAATCAGGAAGCTGAGCAATCAATATCGCCTCAGTGGTTCACTCGACAAGCTGGAGGAGAGAAAGCAAGGCCGGGTTCTATTTTATCGTGAAGCTGATCTTCCCCCGGGTCGCTACACGCTGGAAACGATCGCCTACGACGCACCCAGCAGCCGCGCGAGTGTCCGCACTCAAACAATCGATGTTAGCGAAACGGATGAAAGCAGGCTGCGTTTGAGTGACGTCGTTATTCTTAATGGAGCTGAACCAGCGACGGCAGTTGAGAAGCGAAGCAATCCATTTCGCGTTGATAACGTGATCGTGAGTCCTAATCTCGGTGAGCCGATCCGGCGGTCACTAAAACAAATGCCTTTCTTCGTCAGCGTCTACACTCCGACTGGCGCCGGTATCCGACCGAAGATAACCGTGGAGTTGCGAAAGGAAGGTTTAACAATCGCGCCCATGCCAGGCGAATTACTCGAGGCAGACGCTGCAGGACGCATCCAGTACCTTGCTGCGTTGCCCCTGGAAAAAATACCAGCGGGATCGTATGAACTGAGAGTAACAGTGTCCGATGGAACAACGAGTCTGCTGCGCTCGGCTTACTTCACGATTGAGGATTAGGACTCGTACTACTCCTGAAGAAGAAGTAGTAAAAGTGCTGCAAAAATAAACGCCCCATGCAGTGATGCCATGGGGCGTTTTCGGTGAACGAACGAGTAGCTGACTCTCTTGGTTAAGGAATTAGCTGCCCGCTGTTTTTCCGCGTGCAGTAGTTCCGGTTGAACTCGACGTCCCGCTCGCAGTGGTTCCAGTCGCGCCGGTGTTTTGCAACGAACTGTAGCGCCCAGCATCGTCTGTCACGCGAAGCCGGTTTTCAACGTTCGATACTCCCGACACATACTCGGCAATGTCTTCTGCGCGTCGTTTATCGGAGCGACTATTCACGGTTCCGGTAAGCGTCACTTCGCCATTCTCTACCATCACCATGATCTCGGTGGCGTCGATATAGCCTTCGCTAAGTCGATCGTTGATATCCTCCTTGATGCGTTCATCGGACCGGCGATAGCTTTTCGGTCCCTTTCCTCTATGTGGACGCTGGTCGTCCATACGACGTCTGCGCTGAGCCTCTTCGTCGCCGAACCACGATGCAACCTCGTCTGACGCGCGATCCCACCAGCCGCGTTCCTCTTCTGCACCGTATTCGCCGCGGCCATAATCGTACCGACCGCGTTCACCGTATTTTTCGCTGGAGCGAGAGCTACCTGGATAGTTGTAGCGTTGGGAAGTGTCTGAGTAGCGACCCTGACCGCGCCATCCGCGCTCACTTCCGCGTCGAGTTTCACGACCGGTGTATCCGCGTTCGGCGCCGTTGTATCCGATCCCGAGGCCGCGCTCCCCGTCCTCGTATCTACCCTTAATGCCGCTGTGTCCCAAGCCGTAGTCGCCGGAGTCGCGATTTGAGTAGTCGCTTTCCCATCCTTCGTTACCATA
>QHXL01000356.1:487-5061 GCA_003222935.1 Acidobacteriota bacterium | reverse complement strand
TCACGTCGAGCATTGCGACTGTCGCGCCGAGACTTTCTTTGAAGCTTCACGAGTTAGGAGTCAATGGTGACTTCGATGCGTTGGCTGAACTACTCGATCGATGTGTAATTCCACTCTACGCGATCCGTTCACGTCGAAAAGGTTATGAAGTGTCGACGATGAAAGCGATGATGGATATGGCCGGAATGAGTGGCGGTCCGGTGCGACCTCCCCTGGTGAATGTTACTCCCGAGGAGGAGGATGAGTTGCGCCTAATCCTCGGCAACTGGGAAAAGTTTCTGTAATCCAAAAGTTCTAAATGTCCGATAAACTTTAGTTTGTCGTGACGTTATAAAGAGGAGTCCTAGACCTCGTATTTGCTTAGCCGGCTTATTGCTTGAGTCAGCGACAAACTAAAGGAAGCTCTGATTAAGTCTCTTAACCGCAAAGCGGTTGCGACCCAGAGCCCAGGGTTGCCGCGCTTTGGCGGCTACCCTGGGAATAGATCGCTACGGGATTCCAACCTCGAAGAGGTTGCGTCGGGTCCTCTTCACCGCGGGTTATTTGTGTAGCGTTCGGTTGGCGCAACCCCGTTGGGGTTGGATCGATTGTCCGTCCTCTCCCAGGGTAGCCGCCAAAGCGCGGCAACCCTGGGCTCTGGGACGCAACCGCTTTGCTGTTAAGAGACTTAATCAGAGGTTCCTAAAGTTTATCGGACATTTTAGCTCGCACTTTTTCTGACATTATGAACTCGCTCCGCTTCGGACTTGTTGGTTGTGGCGATATTGCACGGAAGCGCGTTGCTCCTGCACTTCGCGATTCTGAATACTGTGAACTCATCGCGGTGAGTCGCGCTCAAACTAATCTGGCTGAAGCGTTCGCACAGGAGTTTTCTGCGAAACGCGTGTTTGCAGATTGGCGGGAATTGCTAACCGACGAAGAGATTGACGCGGTCTATATCGCAACTCCAGTTAATCTTCACGCAGTACAAACCATCGCTGCCGCGGAATCTGGCAAACACATTCTTTGCGAGAAGCCCATGGCACTTAATGTGACTGAGTGCGATCGGATGCTCGCTGCGTGTCGGAGTAATAACGTCAGGTTAGGCATCGCTTATTATCGTCATTTCTATCCAGTTGTTCGCCGTGTAAAAGAGATTATTCAATCAGGGGAGATTGGGGCTCCCGTCGTTGCGCAGGTAAACGCGTTCGAATGGTTTGACCCCGAAGATTCGAATCCGCGACGTTGGTTGATTGATAGGAACCAATCGGGCGGTGGTCCAATGTTTGATTTCGGCTGCCACCGGATTGAGGTCTTACTGGACCTGTTTGGGCCGGTAACTGATCTTGAAGGAACGTTGAGCAATAGCTTCTTTAAACGGGGCGTGGAGGACGTGGCGACGGCGCTGTTTAAATTTGAGAACGGCACAAGTGCGACGCTGACAGTAGCGCATTCAGCACGTGAGCCGCAGGACACGTTGGATATCTTTGGCTCTAAGGGCTCGATTCATGTCGCGGTTCTGAATGAAGGAAAGTTACGAGTGGTAAGTGAGCAAGGCGAACGTGTTGAGTCGCACGTTAATGCAGCAAATATTCATCAACCTTTGATTGAAGATTTTGCTCGAGCAGTGCTGGAGAATCGCGAGCCTATCGTGGATGGAGAAATCGGTCGTGCCGTCGCCGCGATCGAAGATGACATTTATCTAGATCGATCCATTTCGTAGCAGTTGACACCAAAGAAGCAGGCCGCTGCTGGGACCGCAGGCGTCCCCGCCTGCCTTGTTCGAATATTGGCGACCTGGTAGCTAATTCAGCAGGCGGGGACGCCTGCGGTCCCAGCACGATCGGACGTATTTAGTGCTAAAGGCAAGAACTTATGAAGAAGAGTTACGAACAGTTGCGTAGTCATCGTTGGTTTGGCGCAAATGATATGCGCTCGTTTGGTCATCGATCACGGACCAAGCAGATGGGATACGCACTCGAAGACTTTCAAGGCAAACCTGTCATCGCCATCGTCAACACCTGGAGCGATCTGGCAACGTGTCACAGTCACTTTCGCACGCGCGCAGAAGAAGTGAAGCGCGGTGTGTGGCAAGCGGGTGGTTTTCCCGTCGAACTTCCGGCCATGTCGGTTAGTGAAACCTACATGAAGCCGAGCCCGATGTTGTATCGCAACTTCCTCGCAATGGAGACCGAGGAATTACTGCGAAGCCAACCAATTGACGGCGTTGTCTTGATGGGAGGTTGCGATAAAACTACGCCGGGGTTGTTGATGGGCGCGATTAGTATGAACCTGCCCTCGATCTACTTTCCTGCTGGTCCAATGCTTCGGGGCAACTGGAACGGCAAGGTGCTCGGAAGTGGGAGTGACGTTTGGAAGTACTGGGCAGAGAAAAAAGCCGGCAACATCAGCGACTGCGAATGGTCAGAAATGGAAGATGGCATCGCACGCAGCCCGGGTCACTGCATGACAATGGGTACTGCATCGACGATGACAGCGATTGCCGAAACACTTGGTCTCTCGCTGCCCGGCGCTTCGTCAATACCCGCCGTCGACGCGAACCATTCGCGCATGGCGACACAATGTGGACGACGCGTCGTCGAGATGGTGTGGGAGGATCTAAAGCCTTCCGACATACTCACTGTCGAGTCGTTCGAAAACGCCATCACGGCTGACATGGCCATCGGCGGATCAACAAACGCGATCATTCACCTCGTTGCACTCGCTGGTCGAGCCGGCATCAACCTTGACTTGAAAAAGTTTGATGACATTTCGCAACACACGCCAATGATCGCCAACCTGCGCCCGTCGGGCGAGTACCTCATGGAAGATTTTTATTACGCGGGTGGTTTGCGTGCGCTTCTCTCTAAAATAAAGGACCTCTTGAAGCTCGACACAAAGACTGTTTCGGGAGAAACGCTCGGTGAGAGTCTCGCTACGGCACGAGTAACTAACGACGAAGTTATTCGTCCACCCGGTAATCCGGTTTCGCTATCAGGTGGTACGGCTGTGTTGTATGGCAATCTCGCTCCGGATGGCGCAGTGATCAAGCCAACAGCTGCCGAACCCCGACTCCTGCAACACAAAGGACCGGCGGTTGTGTTTGCTGACTACAACGACCTGTCGGCAAGAATCGATGACGAGAATTTAATGGTCGATGAGAACTCGGTTTTAGTTTTGCAGAATGCGGGGCCACTCGGTGGTCCAGGCATGCCGGAATGGGGGATGTTGCCAATTCCGAGCAAACTTTTGCGGCGCGGTATTCGCGACATGGTTCGTATCTCAGACGCGCGTATGAGTGGAACAGCCTATGGCGCATGTGTGCTCCATGTGTCGCCTGAGTCGTTCATTGGAGGACCACTGGCGTTGGTGCGCGACGGCGATTTGATTGAGTTGGATGTTCCGGCACGCAAATTGGAATTACATGTTTCGGAAAATGAGTTAGCTGATCGGCGAGCGAACTGGAAGCCCTCGCCGCCACATTACGCGCGTGGATTTGGAGCATTGTACGCCGCTCATGTAACGCAGGCTCACAAGGGTTGCGACTTTGATCTGCTACAGGCTGGCCCAGCGACGGCTGAACCGGAAATTCATTAATCTAATGACCATATGCTTTAGAGGCTCTTGCAAAAGAGAGCAAGTTGGGAAGGGCGGTTTACCCCCGCTGGCCTAACTAGAAAGAACCCTGATGTAGCTCTTAGTTAGGCCAGCGGGGGGTAAACCGCCCTTCCCAACTTGAACTAAATCAACTTCTCTTTTTTGCCGGTGGAACTAATCTGAGCACGTCACGACAAGCTAAAGCATATCGGATTCCGAGGAACAACTATGAAAAAAGTTTTGGCACTCTTCCTGACCCTCTTTCTTACTTCCTTAATTGCGACGCTCGATATTTACTTCATCGATGTTGAGGGTGGCGCTGCAACCTTGATTGTTACGCCTCTCGGTGAGTCGATGCTGATCGACTCCGGTTTTCCCGAGGAACGCGACGCGCAACGTATCCTTCACGTTGCTAAAGATGTTGCAGGTCTTCAGCAGATCGACCACTGCATCATTACCCACTGGCATCGCGATCATGTCGGTGGAATTCTTTTGCTTGCCAAGCTGATTCCGGTGAAAAATTTCTACGATCACGGACTCCCGACTGGACCAGTCAACGATATCAATGCACAACAGATCGAGGCGTACCGCAGCGTCACCGAGGGAAAGTCGATCAAGCTTAATGCCGGCGATGAAATTAAGTTTCTGAGTCAGCGCGGTCTGTCACGGCTTCGTTTTCGAATCCTCGCCTCAAATGGCGCAGTCGTAGGCGAGTCGGTTCCCGCTCCACAGATCAAACCCTGCGGCAGCGATTTTAAGCCGATCGATGCAGACCCAACTGACAACGCAAACAGCCTTGGAATGCTTTTGAATTTTGGGGATTTCAAATTCTTCAATGGCGGCGACCTGACCTGGAACGTTGAAAACAAGTTGGTCTGCCCGAAAGATCTGATCGGACAAGTAGACGTGTTTCAGGTCAATCACCACGGTGCAGGAAACAGCAACAATCCGACGATGGTGCGCGCGCTCAAGCCACGCGTGGCGATTATCGGTAATGG
>QHXL01000356.1:0-380 GCA_003222935.1 Acidobacteriota bacterium | reverse complement strand
TTATCGCCAACGTCGACGAAAAGTGCGCCGGCGAGTTCATCAAGTTGTCGGTCGACGCAAGTGGTCGTAAGTACAGAGTCGAGATTCCGTCGAAGAACATCGGCTTTAACTACCTTGTAGGGGCGCCCCTCCGTGGGCGCCCCTTCTTGCCTTAAAGGATCAACAGATTCAGGAAGGGGTGCCCACGGAGGGACAACCCCACAAATTAACAATGAAAATCCTTCAGTTGATCGTTGTTCTAACTCTGCTCGCAAACCTCTTCCCAACAACTCAATCGAAGAAGAGCATCTACCACACAGGTTGGATCGATCTAAACAAGAACGGTCGGATGGACGTTTACGAAAATCCGAAAGTTGAAATCGAGCGACGCATCACGGACC
>QHXL01000355.1 GCA_003222935.1 Acidobacteriota bacterium | reverse complement strand
CAAGGAAAATTGTCGGCGAGATGGTGATAATCGATGTACAAGCTCGAACCGCCACGGCAATCATCACCCGAGTTGTAAGCGAAGCACATACTGGCGATTGGGTAGAAATCCAGTAGTTCGTTTACTCAGGACTTACCGCAACTGCGCGAGCCTTCGACTTCTGTTTTGCCGTGCGGTCAGCCACGACCGCACGGTAAAACGAAGTGAAGTAACCATACATCGAGGTGCAAGCTGAGATTACGACTAGCCACAGCATTGCTCGACCCGCCGTATAAATAAGCACCTGCCAGTCATTGATCGTCGTGGCCTCCGGACCAAAGATGTGAGCCCAGGCCGAACGCAACTCGGGAACTGACCAGAACTCTATCGCCGGAAAAGGCCTGCCGAAGTTAGCAACCGGAGGTCTACCGGCAACACTGGATCCGATCAACAGAGTGATCGTGATCACTTGCGCCAACATCTTGAACTTACCCATCTTGGACGCCGAGATGACCATACCGTCTACTGCGGCTATCGATCTCAATCCCGTGACGGCAAACTCTCGACCGATAATGATTACAACGGCCCATGCAGGAGCTAACTGATTCTCCACTAACGAAATTAGAGCCGCGGAGATCAACAACTTGTCAGCGATAGGATCAAGGAGCTGACCAAGTCGTGTTACCTGGCCTCGCCGACGCGCGATATGTCCGTCCAGATAGTCGGTCAATGCTGCGGAGAGAAACATCAGCACGCCGAGTATGTGTCGCGGAACTCCAAACCAACTTTCGGAGAACGGCGTCAGAAGCACCACGACGAGCAACGGCACAATAAAGATGCGGAGCAGTGTTAAGGCGTTGGGAAGGTTCACATTTACCGCCGATTAGGGGTAATACAACAGACTCAATGGTTACTCGCAGTGTATGACCCGCTTGAAAACCCTGTCAAATAACTTCCTCTTTTTGGAACTTTCCTGGTCGTTCCGTTGAATATTTACTGGACAGCTATTCAGGTTTGGCTGCAGAGTCCAACCTTCTCGGCGTCATCGTGCTGAAATCACCACCGATCTTGCTGCAAGTGGTCGATAACTTAATAACACTCTTATTGGAAGGTTGAATCATGAAGAAACTAGCGTCTTTAGTATTACTCGTCAGTGCATTATTAATCTGGGCCATGCCGGTGCTGGCCGACTCGCGCGCCGAAGAAATATTGAAACAAGCACGAGAAGCTCTCGGAGGTGAACAGCAACTGGTGAAAATCCAGGGACTCAGTAGGCCAATACCGGCGCGTGTTTGGTGATCGGCAAATGGGAGGCGACCGAGAAATCAGTATCTCCCTCCCAAATAAGTACGTTGTTGAAGATTCAATGAACCCGGGTGGTATGAGCACCGCTATGATCAACACTCGAACTTTGAACGGCGATCATGCGTGGAGTGCATCGAGCGGCGGCGGTGGCGGAATGTTTATTCGAATGGGTGGGCCAGGCGGACAGCAAGCGACACCCGAACAGATAGAAGCAATGCTAAAACGCTCCTTTCAGATCGAAATGACCCGGTACTTACTTGCGATCACTCTATCCAGCTCCGAAACATTTCCCATCGAGTACAAATACGCGGGTGAATCAGAAGTTGAAGACGCAAAGGCAGACGTTCTTGATGCCACCGGACCGGATAAATTTGCCGTTCGCATTTTCTTCGACAAGACCAGCCACTTGCCTCTGCTGCTAAGTTATCGGGGACCTAAGCCACGAATCATGACGATGACCCGATCCGTGGGGAGCGCCGCGAAACCGGAGGATCTCAAAAAAGCCCGCGAAGACGCTGAAAAGAAACTAGCTACGGAGGTTCCCGAAAAACCGGAAGAAGTGGATTTTTATATCCGGTTGTCAGACCACAAAAAAGTTAGCGGATTAATACTGCCTCACAAGTTCACTTTCCTGACGGAGAACGAAGTCTCTGAAGAGTTTGAGGTTTCTAAGTTTCAAATGAACCCTCAATTCAAGTCCGACCGATTTGAAAAACGTTAAGGAGTAGGCCATGCGAATCAGGCATTTCCGTGATCAGGCTATAAGTGTGCTTGTCGCCGTCCTTTTGACTTCCCAGATCTGCCTGGCCCAAAACTCCGGCAACTCGAATCTGGAAGTTGTTCTCAAGGATCCAAGCGGCGCACTGATCAACAAAGCGCAGGTACAGCTACTGACAAACGGCAAAGCTCAGTACAGTGCGCAGACGAATCAAAAGGGCGAGGCTCGATTCAACAAAGTGGCGCCCGGCCGATACCAAATACATGTCGAAGCAATCGGCTTTAAAGCTCAAGACATTGATCAATTTAACATCGCTCCTGGACCGAACCGCACTGAGGTTTCAATGGAGATCGATGTCATTAAGGCAGACGTGAATGTCGAGGAAGAAGCTGCGGTCAGAAATACAAATCCGAATGGACCAGCCTTTTCTAACGTACTAACAGCCGAGCAGATTGCTCAGTTGCCCGATGATCCCGATGAGTTTGAAAACGCAATCAATCAGCTGGCGGGTCCGGGCGCACAAATTCGCGTCAACGGGTTTCGAGGAGGCAAACTCCCTCCCAAATCTCAAATCCGCGAGATTCGATTTCGGATGAATCCATATGCACCTGAAAATCATGACGCCGGTTTTGGACTCGTCGATATTACGACGAAACCCGGCGTGAATGCCTGGCATGGCTCATTCAATTTTGGCTTTCGCGACGAAGCCATGAATGGACGCCAGGCGTTTGCAAAGTTCCGTGGACCAGAGCAGCAGCGACGTTTCGGACTTTCAATGGATGGACCATTATGGAAAAACCGTACTTCCCTGTTCCTAAATGCTGACGGCTCGCTGTTCTACGACGCAAAGACCATCATCGCCGCTGTTCCTTCCGGACAGGTTTCCGATCTCGCTTATCGTCCTTCAAGACGCTTGAATCTTGACGCGCGCGTAGAACACGCTGTGAACAAAATCCACACAGCGCGATTCCAATTTCAACGAAACGCCGTTATGCAAAACAACCTGGGTGTTGGCGATTTTGATTTGCCCTCGCGCGGTTACTCTCAAAATCAAACAGAGTACATCGCCAGAGCCGCCGACACCGGGACTTTTGGCAAAAAGTTCTACAACGAAGTTCGCTTCCAGACCAGGTGGACCGACCTCGAATCGAGATCAGTTAGCGTCGGGCGAACTATCTTAGTACCTGGCGCCTTCAACGATGGCAGTGCACAGCGGTTTGGTGGGCGAAAACAATTCGATTTCGAGCTCGCCAATAACGTTGACTATGCGCTCGAAAAGCATGGGGTTCGATTCGGCGCTCAACTCGAGGGTGGTCACTATGACAGCGATGATTCCACCAACCCTCTTGGTACCTTCCAGTTTGCCAACCTGGCTGCATACCAACTCGGAATACCAACTCAGTTCACACAGCGAATCGGCGACCCATCAGTTAAGTATTCACAGTACCAGGTGGGTTGGTACGCCCAGGACGACTTTCGGGTAAAGAAGAATCTGACGGTGAGTTATGGAGTTCGACAGGAACTCCAATCGAATGGACCAGGCAAATTAAACCTGGCGCCACGTGTTGGTTTTGTTTGGTCGCCTTTCAAGAAGGGTAACGTCACGATTCGTGGCGGGTCCGGGATCTTTTACGACTGGGTCGGCGCACAAATATACGAACAAACTCTGCGCGTTGATGGAGAACGGCAGCGCGACCTTATCGTTGCCAATCCGAGTTACCCAAATCCATTTATTGGCGGCGTGCAAACAATACCGCCGGCAAGTCGGATTCAGACTGATCCAGAGCTGGAGCAACCTTACATTATTCAATCGTCACTTGGTCTCGAAACAACCGCGCTAAAAATTGTCAGACTGACAGCGAACTATCAATACCAACGCGGCGTACACATGCTTCACGGAATAAATCTAAACTCGCCGATCGCTGGTATTGGTCGTCCTGATCCAACTGCGGGCAACATCACAGACATAGAGGCGTCAGCCTACACCTCGACACATCGACTGATGGTTGGCATTGGTCCGGCAACATTCGTGAATGGATTCTTCTGGAACGTGAACTATCTTTTTATGAAGAGTACGAATGAAGCTGACAGTCCCTTCAGCCTGCCGTCAAACAATTTCAACTTGCGGGCTGATCGTGGACCTTCGGCTTCCGACTTTCGTCACCTGGTTTCCGCCTTCGCCAGCCGGCGGATGCCATATGGTTTTAGCATCTCTGGAATCATTCAAGCGACATCGGCACTGCCGTACAACATCACTACCGGTTTCGACAACAATAAAGACACAGTAATTAACGATCGTCCTGCCGGATTAGGTCGAAACAGCGCGCGTGGAAAAGGACGTTGGGAAATTGGATCGCGTCTTAGCTGGGGCAAGGATTTCGGACCCGAGCAACCGCAAACCGGTGGTCCTCAAGTGCGAATGATACGTGTTGGAGGCGGAGGCGAGGGCGCGGCTCCGCCATCAATCGGGATGGGGAGTACTAAAAAATATCGGATGGAGTTTTATTTACAGGCGTTCAACCTGCTAAATCACACAAACCTTGGAGTGTTTAATGGTGTTCTAGTCTCACCTTACTTCGGGCAACCAACTTCAGCGCAAGCGCCCAGACGAATGGAAGTGGGCATGCGAGTTAACTTCTGAAAAGGACAAGCTCAAAGTTTTTTGAGTGGACCGTAATTAGCGTGGAAAGACTTGCAGAATGGATTGGAATACTTCTGCGGTATTGACTGAACAGCGTAGACAAAGTCTGCACGCATCGCCTTGTTAATTACCGGATCCTTCTTTGTCTCGAGGCCGAAGGCACAGAGATCCAGCGTCATAAGTAGATAGTTTCTGATATTCGACAAGTGACAGCGCATCTTCGAACGAAGCGCCTTGTCTTGAAACCCTTGACCAGTGGCGCTCGTCTGCATGAAGAGCAACGTGCCCTTATCGAAATGGGTAAGAGCGAAATCCGGCCCGTCATAGAACTGAGTTATCAGAGACTTACTCTCCATCTCAGGAACATCGTCAAACGTAACTTCTTCTCCTAAGAGCATTGAATGAATTGAGGCACGATCACCCCGCGCAATTCTCGTCCCCTTTTGATTAAGCGGGTAAAAGCCCGTCGGCCCGGCAAACTTTGCCAGCGCCATTACAATGTGTCTTCTGATCTTTATTGAATCAATACTACCCGGTTCGTAGACCTCCTTCAGAACAAGATTGCCCAGCGATTCCAACAAGTTCGGAAGTGTCATTCGTTTTCCGCTGATCTCGAAAGATGCCTTCCCTTTGTTTGAAAGCCCGCCAACAAAGTCCCTTACATCTTCGCTGCACCAGCCAGTGCTGTTGAGAAAAACAGTAGGGAAGACCGTGCCACTAAAGCTTGGGGAGCCTGAGATCAGTTTGATAGGCACGTTCAGACTTGAAACAAACGGCATTTGTAATTTCCAAAAGTCATAACCCTTCCCAGCCACCCAGATCGTTTGATAGTACTTCCAGAAATGATGGTAAGTGAGCGCCCGCCAGTTCAAAGGAGCGAACTTCAGTGTCGGAGTTTGCAGCGGCGTCCCAGACTTGTAGGCTTGATTGTAGTCCGCGGCAGTTAGAAGAAATTGCGCACTGGGAACAGTGGACTTTCCTCCAACCAGAGGATCCAGCATTAAATGAAAATCGAATATAGAGAAATCAATTGCATCGAACTGGTATGCCATCTTTTTTGCATCTCATTCTTTGTCTATTGACTTTGCCAAAGCACTTTTATAAATTCCGAGCCTCCGCCAGCAATGGTGGAACAGTGGATACATCCAAGGATGTAACATTGAAAGGTAGGCGCTGAGTTACGTTAATTGCGTTACTCTGTGATCCAGTAGGAGAGTCATGTTAAGGCTCAATCCACCCGGATCGCGGGCCTGTTTATTTCACTAAGTGCCAGCCTAACGGCTGGCACTGGTCGTTTTAGTCAAAGATCAGCGGTTCCTTTCCGCCATCCTGGAATTGCTGCGCTGCCGTTCCTTCCGTCTCCACAACCATCGAAACCGACTCTTCCGTCATCGACTTATCTTCATGCGTTGCAATGATTGAATCGAAAGGCTCAATCTCGAGCTGATGCTTGACCGCGATTTTATATCTTTCGAATGAAGTCGTAGCGGCGGACAATTCCTGAATAATCGCTGCCCGATCAGGTCCTTTGATCTCTGTTTTCAGAATTCGAAAAGATCCTATCAACGCGGTAACGTCTTCCGTTTGGCTCATCAACGTACCTTCGTACTCAATTCCATCTCGACTGATCACCGCACGTGGCGTTTTGTGATTCGGATATAGCTCCAGAAGCTTTTCGAGCAGCAGGACCTTTGGATCGCCGAGCTTCACTTCCCTGGCTTTCCTGGCAGCGGCCAGTTGTTCCTGTGCAGCCAGTGCTTCTGTCGCTTTGGATTCTCGCCACTTCCTGAATCCAAAACTAATCAACCGAGAACTGCCACCAACTGCCGCACCACTTATTGCGCCAACGCCGGCGAAGACCCCGAGTCGCTGAATGCTTATCGACGTACTCGCATTCACCTGGAGTTTTTCCAGCAACCAGAGAAGAGCGAAAGAGACCAGCAGACTGTAAATCAGCTTATCGCCAAGTCCGTCTCCGACATTCCATGGCACCTTCAGCCAACCAACAACCAACCAGAAAAAGAGACCCGGCACTATGAAGGCAGCCAATGCGATAGGAATGCCAGCCACACTATCGCTGCCGAAGAGATTCGCTTTAAGTGTTTTCTCAGAAGTTACAAAGGAATGCGGTTGAGACTTGCCCGTCCAGTAGTAATCAAAGGTAAACGAAACGTTGAAATCCCCCACCATAACGTCCGGACCGCTTCTAAAGCAGACCGGAGTAACTCTCACATCGTTCGCGACGACGGCACCAACATTGACGGTTCCAGTTGCCGCTGGAAGGTTAGACTTCCAATCACCACAAGCACCAACACGCCAGCTCAAAAATGAAGGCGAGTCGATCTGCAAATTGACGTTTGCCAGGGATTGATCCCATTCGTTGGCAAACCGAATCCAAGCCTGCACGGCGTCGTTCTCACGCAATGACTGTCGGTCAAAGGAAACAGCAACATTCGGTTTCGGCGGAGTCGGACTCGGCGACGGTTGTGGTGTTGACGAACCAGCGCCCGAGGCCAAAGGAACGATTGAAAGCACCACTAATGTGAGCAGGAAGAAGCGGGTCATAGAACACGAAGCGGCATTTTCGGTGATTAGAATGAGCACCTGCGAGGTGTGCGAGAAAACGTGCGCCGCAGACTCTATACCAGGCGCCAAAAAAATCAAATAACTTTCCCGCCGTTTCCACTGCAAAACAGGCGGAAAGTGTAAAAAGAAAGCGCTTCCGGTTAGGAAGCTACCGTTCGCACGGGGCGTACTTGCGGCCCGATAACCTGTTTACTAGAATGCCTGTTTCTCATCCATGAGAAATTCGTCTCCGTGGGGGAGAGCAGGAATAGAAGTGCATGGCTATTGATCGAATCAGCGTTAGAGGGGCCCGGCAGCACAACCTCAAGAACATCAATGTAGATATTCCTCGTGATCAATTCACTGTGATCACCGGGTTGTCAGGCTCCGGAAAGTCGTCGTTAGCATTCGACACAATCTACGCCGAAGGTCAGCGACGTTACGTGGAATCACTATCTGCCTACGCTCGCCAGTTTCTAGATCAACTCGAGAAACCAGATGTCGATTCTGTAGACGGTCTCTCTCCCGCCATCTCAATCGAACAAAAAACTGTTTCACG
>QHXL01000354.1:4329-6854 GCA_003222935.1 Acidobacteriota bacterium | reverse complement strand
CGGGCCTCGACAAGTTTTCAGTTTCTCCCGCGAACTACCTCGATTGGAAGGCACAAAGCAGTTCCTTCGAACAGATTGCGATCTACTCATACACAGGCTTTAGTCTGACTACAAGTAATGAACCATTGCCGTTGATAGGCGCCGCTGTGTCGTCTGACTTCTTTTCGGTATTGCGCACGAATGCAATGCAGGGACGCACCTTTACACCCGATGATGAACGTCCGGGACAGGACAATGTCGTTGTCATTAGTAACGGACTGTGGCAACGGGCCTTCGGCGCCAACCCTAACATCATTGGACAAACGCTGATCATCAATAGCCGCAGTTTCACTGTCGTAGGCATCATGCCCGCCGGGTTTGAGTTGCCGCGAGAGGCAGAACTATGGGTGCCTCTTGCGTGGGATGACAAAGAACGTCAAATGCGTTCAATACATGACTACCTGGTGATCGCACGTCTAAAACAAAACGTATCCTTGAATCAGGCGCAAGCCGATATGAGTACGATTTCGAGCAGGCTCGAACAACAATACCCCGAAGAAGACAAAGGTTGGGGCGCCGTTGTCGTCCCCCTTCGGGACGATCTCGTCGGCGATATTCGCCTCGCGTTGCTTGTACTTTTTTGTGCCGTGGGTTTCGTGTTGTTGATTGCCTGCGCGAATGTCGCAAACCTGATGCTGGCGCGAGCGGCCAATCGTCAAAAAGAGATCGCGGTGCGTATCGCACTCGGCGCAGGGCGCGCTCGGCTGATCCGACAATTACTGACCGAAAGCGTTTTGCTGGCTGTTAGTGGAGGTGTGCTTGGCCTTCTGCTAGCCATTTGGGGAAGTAAGATGTTAGTTCGACTTGGCGACCTTCCTAACTTAGATGACATAGGCATCGACACCTGGACTCTGGGCTTTACGCTCTTAGTGTCGTTCGCCGCCGGCATCATAATCGGGATCGTACCTGCGTTGCAGTTTACCAGGACCAACCTCAGTGACAGTTTGAAACAAGGGTCAGGTCGAACCGGCGGCAGTCCGATGAAGCAGCACACGCGCAAGGCGCTGGTCGTTTCCGAGGTGGCACTTTCGCTCGTTCTACTGATCGGAGCCGGGTTAATGATTCGCAGTTTCTGGAAGCTGCAGAATGTGAATCCCGGATTCAACACGAGCAATGCGTTAACGATGAGTGTCGCTTTAACGCCCAGCAGGTATTCCGAGCCTCACCAACAGCTTGCATTTCTTGATCGCGCTATAGAACAGATTGGCGCTGTACCCGGTGTGGTGTCCGTGGGTGTCACTACTACCGTTCCGCTGGCAGGAGGTGGATCGACACAGCCTTTTAGCATCGAGGGCCGACCCGTTGGTAGCATTGCCGAGCAGCCGATGGCCCAGACGCGTTACATAACGCCTGACTACTTCAAGGCTATTGGCATCCCATTGCGGCAGGGTCGTTTCTTCAGCGACTATGATCGTGATAAGAGCGTGCCGGTCGTAATCATTAGCGAGGCAATGGCACGCCGATTCTGGCCCGGAGAAAACCCGATCGGCAAGCGGCTGACGCCATCGTTTCACGTCGAGCAAGGTGCACGAGAAGTTGTCGGTGTAGTGGGTGATGTTAAATCAAGTGGACTGGACATCGATTCGTCCGCGATGATGTACCTGCCATATAGACAATCACCGCGACCTTACCTGAGCTTCGTGGTGCGGACCGCCTCGAACCCAGAAAGCCTGGTCCAACCTGTTTCCAAGGCCATCTATTCAATCGATAAAGAGCAGGCACTGACTGACGTACAGACGATGGACCAGGTTCTAACAGCATCTCTCTCCGGGCGGCGATTCAACATGACGTTGCTGCTTACTTTCGCTGGAGTGGCATTGATATTAGCTGCGGCGGGAGTCTACGGCGTGATGAATTACACAGTCACGCTTCGCACGCGCGAGTTAGGAATTCGCATGGCGCTTGGCGCAGGCAGAATAGATGTGTGGCGATTGGTGCTGGGCCAGGCACTGACATTGACTTTAATAGGAGTAGGAGCGGGATTGGTGTCGGCGTACGCCTTGACGCGTTTGATGGCAAGTCTTCTATACGGTGTGACCGCAACGGATTATCTGACTTTTGTCAGCGTCTCGGCTGTACTTATCGCCGTAGGACTTGCCGCTTCTTTTCTGCCGGCACGGCGAGCCGCGAAAGTGAACCCGACGATCGCCCTACGTACTGAATGAACAAATCAACGCAATCTGCGGATGATTCTTTCGGGGCGGTATTAGCGATGTCTTTTCGCTTTAGCTTTAGACGTTGTGTGCGTAGCTTTGGAGTTCGGCCTAATGTTCTTTGCGGCTTGCGATGTGGTCCTAACCTTCGCAGCCGTCTGTTGTGATTGCGACTGGTCTGAATCGTTTCGTTGCTTCGCGGGAGGTCCAACTTCGTCTAAAGACGCCGTGATTAGGCTGTCGCTGGGGCGCTTTCCGTCGATAAAAGCAAAGACGTGGTAATTGGCGCCGCGTTCTCGGATGACTTCAATGCGACCCTCGACCTTCATGCGG
>QHXL01000354.1:0-4076 GCA_003222935.1 Acidobacteriota bacterium | reverse complement strand
CGAGATTGAAAGACCTTCCGCCGAAATTCTTTGCCAGCGTTTGCAACGAATCATAGTCGCGCAACAGTCTCGGACCATTCCCGAGGGAATCGGAAGACGGCCCATAGTATTGATTGATCAGCGCCTGGTCAGCTTCGTTTGATTTCAACTCCTGCCGTCGCGCTGTGATTTCGCTGTCCAGTTCTTCTTCGTTTGTGCCGGCACCTTTATTAAGCGCGCCCAACCGAGCTTCCAAACCCGAAATCTCGTTTTGCAGTTTCGTGTGTGCCGATTCAAGCCTGGTGGACGCCTCGTGCAATCCGGCCTCATCATTGAGTTCGAGACTTTGATTGGCGACATATCTGGTGAACCCGTCACCATTCACCCTGGCTCCGACCCCGAAAAGGACATATGTATCAGTGACCGCTGGGAGGGAAACCATTTCACCGCGCCTGATCGTCGCCGCGAGATCCACAAAATCCTGCACCGGCTGCAGGTTAAATGTTTTGACCTCGGCCACCTGCGACGCCAGGAACCAACGGCGTTCATCGTAGTGCCGAAGCTCTGAAGGGATTTCGATCGCTACGTTTCCGCCTTCGCGGCGATCCTCCTTTATCTTTTCTATGCTTCGCGCCCACAAATCGGGATCTGTCGCGCGTGGTGCAGTTGTCGTTGAAGACTCGGCAGGCGAAGGACGATTGAGCTTGAAGCGAGCTAGTGCCCAGGCTCCGGCAGCGAACGCTGCAGTCACAATGATGAGAAGTAAAAGATGTCGCGCTTTTAGGTTCGCCATGGCGGAGAAACGATACTCGGGATCACTTTAAATACCTTCAAGATGATTATGCAAATTTGAGTGTGAGCGTGCGACCCTCGAAGCGGGGTGTTCTAACAAGCAGGGACGCGCCTTACTCGGTCACGACGAGAATCATGATCAGTGAGCATATTGGGCAGACAGAGGTATTATTTGACTCGACAGTTCTCTGGTTTAACTTTGGCAGGATTTCAGACTACGCTGACCACATAATCAACTTATGCACCTTAGGCGTGACTTCTCTAGCTGCTTGTATTGAGTTTTGTTGGTGTAGGAACGGTTTGACACGGTAGGGTCTGGGGTTCAAATCCCCACGCGCGTTGAGTCTTAAAATTGTGGGTTTTTAGGTTACCTATATATATAGAACCCAGCAAACCTACAAAACCCATGTCTGAACCACGCAAGCATCATTACGTTCCGCAGTTCTATCAGCGAGGTTTCCGGATCGACTCGAGCAACCGTATTTGGGTTTATCAAAAAGAACAGGACGCTCGCCGTTGTGGAGTTAAGAGAACTGGAATGACCATCGACCTCTACGCCTTCCGAAACAAAGACGGCCAAATTGATTTCGGGAGCGTGGAGCGTCATTTGGCGACGATTGATAATCAAGGAGCGACGATTATTCAAAAGCTCGAAAGAGGAAAGTCGTTAACGGATAAAGAGAGGATACGCCTGTCAAGGTTTGTCTCAATAATGTGGCGGCGCACGCCGAAACATAAAGCGCGAGTCAAGCAAACAACCCGCGAGTTGTTGCCTAAAGCCTTGGCACCCTTCTATGAAATGGCAGATGGCCTTACTTCGGAGGCTAGGGTGGAGGTGGAGCGAATACGCAAAGAATATACGAAAAACCCTCCCGACTTCCTGTTTGCCCACAGTGTCTTAAGAGATTCCGCATTCGAAGATCGTATGAGCAAAATGGACTGGGCTTTTTTCAAAGCTCCACCTGGCAAAGAATTCGTGACTTGTGATGATCCGGCCCGGTTCAGTACCGGTTCGGGATTGGATCATAAGGACGCGACGATAGCGTTTCCGCTCTCACGGACGTTGCTTCTTCAGTGTAAATGGAATTCCGGATGGGGGAATCGTTTTCAAGTTTTATCTGATGAACAGGTTGACTATTTTAACCTTTGGACCGTTAAAGGCGCGGACGAACAGGTTTACGCGTCAAGCCGCTCGGAAGAGATACAGTTCTTAGTTGATAAGCACATAGGAACGGTGAAGTAGTCGCAAAATGCGCAAGCCCGAAAGCCTGCCGCCTCACACTGTAAGTATTAGGGTTTGTTAGTTAATTGCCGTTGCGTTTTCCGGTTCAACCTCGGCAACTAAAGTTACAGGCTTTGAGGTTGATATCGTTTCCAATGCGTTACGCTTGGTTTCAAGTCTGATGTGACCGTAGCGGGACTAAATATACTCTGAGACGTTGCCGGCAATCGCTTTGATGGCCGAGTCACTTGCTACCCTTTCCGCCAACTCGGTGAATGCTGTGACGGCGTAGATCGTGGAACCTCAGACGCGATTTAGCGCAACGATGCTTTACATTAAATGTGTGCTTAGTAGGTAAGTCTATTTATCTCCGAACAATCTTTTAAAGGTTTCCAGATAGAGTTGATAGTAGTTTGCCAACTCTTTTCTCCAGCATTAGGACTTTTCACCTTGTTAAATTGGAAATTGGGATTTGGTGCGCTGGCATCATCAAATCTAACCTCTCCACCCAATTGGTAAGGTGCCTTAATACCGGCTATTGCTTCGCTCCACTTTCCTGAATTCCGAGCTGGTGGTAACACGATGTATCTATAAGACCTGGCACTCAGCAGGATACTTCCTTCCCATAAATTCGGAGAGTAAGTTTTGTAGACCCAATCTAAAGGTGCTAACTGAGGTCGCTCCGTAGTAATCACAACATATTGAGCCGCATCTTTGGGAGTAAGATTCCATTTCAATTCGGCAATCTCGAAAAACCCGGTCTGATAAATTTCAATCTTTGAGTAATCAAACCCGCCGTAATCTTTACGCTTGAATCCACTAACTTCAAATCTGGTGTACCACTTATTTGGACGACACTCGGTAAAAGTTTCTCCGATAAGTTTGGTTGCCTCTTCACTGGCCTCAGCTCGGAATTTCGTCGAATTAGCACGGTTTTCGTCGAGCATACTTCGTGATTCAATTTTCTCTTTGTCTAACTTCTCTTGTTCGACACTTTTTGATTTGAGCGCAGATTCAACTTCGCTGCAGGTTGGAGGTGGCTCTATTCCTCCTCCAATTATCAAATTATCGGCAGTCCAAATTTCATTTCTTCGTTTTAATAATGCAATCGAATAAAAGGCAGCACTTTCATAGCGACTCCATGCGCGTGTTTTCGGGTCATAGGTGCGAGTGCTAGTTCCGATCATGGTTGCACTACCACGAGCTTCAATTCCATTGCGTATCTCGGATATTGATTTTTCAGCAGCCGTTCTTACCGTCAACTTAAAATCCAGGATTTCCAACAATCGAGGTTCAACGGCATTTATGGCTCCACTTCGATCGAAGATAAATAGAAATTTCCCGTAAACTCCCTCACCGCATTTTGTAAATGTTCTACTGACGTATCTATCAACTACTTTCTTAGCTTCAACGTCAGCTTGGCTTTGCGATGCGGAATTTTGTGAAACCTTCTCGTCTAAATTCTTGGCAACTGCCAATGTAGGAAAGTTACAAATCATTAAAAGTGAAAATGAAAGGACTCCAACAACGATAGCAGTAAAGAATTTTTCTATTATCATTTGTGAATCTTCTTGAAACTAAGTCCCTGATACTTAAGTTCGTTAGAAGTTGTGTGGTATTAACACAAGCGTCCTCGTCAATTCACTGCATTACTCGATTGCTAAAGTTAAATCTCAATATCACCTTATGATCTTTATCCTGACCAACTTCGTCGTAAGTGCATCTGATGTTGACTTTATCAGATTCCTCAAGAAAGTTGCCCGGAGCTTTTAGAGAAGTAACGCTTTGTTTGTCTTTCTCTTCCACGTAAAAAACTGTAGCGATGGCCCCAGTTTCAATGCTGCCTCCCTGTACAAATAGTCGTCCGGCGTCATTTCTTGTGACATGAATAACGGGAACGTCTTTGACAAGAACACTCTGTTCTCCAAAATAGTCTTTGATTTGTTCTTCAACGGCAATGTGATTTGGAGCGTCGTTAATCATAGAAATCAAATCTTCGTAAGAAATTGTTTCTGAAGATTGAACAGGCACGGCATGAACAGCGATGTTGTCATTTGCCTGTTTAATTGGTTGTACTTGGGTA
>QHXL01000353.1 GCA_003222935.1 Acidobacteriota bacterium | reverse complement strand
CTCTGGCATCCCGGGTTTACCGTGGCCGCGTCGCAATTGCTCGAAGGCGCAGTTCGGTTCTGGCACGACCAGCTCTTTTACAAGCCGGCCCATCATGGCGGCGTAGTTATCTGGCACCAGGATTATTCGTATTGGACCAGGACCCAACCGCTGGCCCATCTTTCGTGTTGGATTGGTTTGGACGATTCCACACGTGACAATGGCTGTGTCCACTATGTTCCCGGCAGCCACAAATGGAACCTATTGCCGCGCGCAGATTTTGCAAATGATATGGATGCGGTCCTGGAAGCACTGACTCCAGAACAGCGATTAGAGTTCAAGCCGGTGCCGATTGAATTGAAGAAAGGGGAGTGTTCTTTTCATCACCCTCAGATGGTCCACGGCTCTTACGAGAATCGCACTGACCGTTCACGGCGTGCAGTTGTGCTCAACGTGTTTCGCGATGGAGTTGTTTCGGCCTCGGACGAACCGCCACTTGCAGGTGTGCCGCCAGTGCCTGTTGGAGAAAGAATGGATGGGCAGTTCTTTCCACTACTGTTTAATCCGGATGCGCTCGCTTAAATCAGGGAAGAGCACAAACTCGATTGGCTATCTAAGACAAGGTGCCCGGCTTCCAGCGTGTAGATCTGTTGAGCGGCGCTGACCACGCTCTGCTGATGGCTGATGAGCAACGTCGAACGTCGTTCGTTGTTCTTTTCAAAGTTTTTCAAAAGCTTCTGAATAGTTTCATGGTCCAGATGATTCGTCGGTTCATCCAGGATTAGCAGCGAAGGTCGGCGCATAATGGCACGAGCAATGGCAAGACGTTGACGCTGCCCACCTGACAAACGCATTCCCTTTTCTCCTACGACCGTATCGTAGTCATCCGGAAATTCCGCGATGAAATCGTGAGCCAGGGCAAGCTTCGCAGCCCGTATCATTTCATCGTCACCTACATCAGGATAACCGTAGGTAATGTTCTCCCGCACAGTGCCGAAGAAGATAACAGGGTCTTGCGGAACGACTCCGATATGCGACCGTAAGTGCGCCAGGTCAAGAACGTCGAACTCGTGACCATCCGCCAACAATTGGCCAGTCTGTGGCCGGTAAAAACCCAGTATCAAGTTTACGATGGTCGTCTTGCCTGCACCACTTACGCCTTTGATCGCTGTCAGGCAACCAGGTTTGATCACCAGATCCACATTTTTCAGGACAGGGTCTTCCTGATAGGCGAACGTAACATTGGAGATCGTAATCTGACCTTCGAACTTAATTTGTTGTGACCCTGCGTAGCCCGTCGTTTCCTCAATACCCAAAAAGGAGACGAGCGTATCTAATGATTCATGCCCGGTAATCAATTGCGGGATCGTAGCCGAAATTGTTTTCACTTGATTGCTCAAGAGTGCCAGGGCAACGTAAAACGAGAGTAGATCCCCAACGGTCATTCGTCCCACGCTGATGGCCCAACCACCGATAATCAGCAAACAAATTCCTGCCAGTACGATGATTGTGTTTTGGGCTCCCAGATAGAGATGCTGTCTTCGAACCAGTGCGGAGCTTCGTTGGCGTAAGTCCTCGATGTTTGCCTTCTGTCTCCCGATTTCAAAACGTTCGCTCGCTTGAAGTTTTACCAGGTCGATCATCTGGAGCAGAAACAGCACGCCCTTGCTGAAAGTTTCAAATGATTTATGAAACGCCTTGACGTACTTCTTCAGCGAGATGCTCATCGCCCGGTTGAGCAGAAACAATACCGGGACTATCGCGAAGACTGCTGCAAATAGAAATACGTTGAGAAACGCCAAAACACCGAGCAGTACAATTGCTGCAAAAAAAGCTGGCAAGAAAAGAGATAGAAATGCGCTGCTTGCAACATCAAGGCGTTCCGTATCTTGAACTAGACTGGCGTGAAGACGACCGGCTTCTGCTTCGCCATGGTAATGACGGGGCAGTGTGTAGAATCGGTCGAGTAGTTCGTGTCGTAGTCGTTGGGTAATCAGTTTAGTGATTGTGAGAATTCGATATTTCACGATCAGGTTCAGTGCTTCGCTTGCAAAGCTCGCAACGAAGATGATTACGCCGATCGTGACCAACAAACGAAGATTCTTTGCCGGGATGGCCTCATCAAATGCTCGCCGAATCAATAAAGCTATCGGAAGTAATGCGAAGGACTGGACGGCTGAAGCGATCGCGCAGACGATTAACGTCAAGTAGTGTTGTCTAAAAAACTTTACGTACTTCAGCCAGTTGCTTTGAGACATGCGAAGATAATTGACTAACTTTTCAACGCGCTCCTACTGCTACTAATTGCGGAGTCTTACCGTTTCCTTCGATCACATAAGTGCCCCCAAGTTTATAAGCTTTGCCAGTAGTAGCATCGAAAGCCCATGCGGAAACACTAATCGGTAGAGCGACGCCAACTCCGTCGATGGAAATCGATGTTTGCCAGCGCCAATCGACATCGGGATGAGGAACCAACAATCGTTGGAAAGAAGGCTGAGCGATTTTCATTTGAACGTATGCAAAAATGATGGGATCAGCGTTGTCCTTTTGGTAAGTCAGAAGCACGGCATCTGCGGGTTCTATATTGCCCGGCAGGCCTGCCCACCCACTCGCAATGAACCTATCGCTTGTCTCGCCAAGATTTTCGAAGCGCCCAGATGAACTATCGAGCATCGAATTAGTGTCGGCAATTTCCTTGATGTTATTACTCCTGATCAGCTTAGGTCTAAGAAAGCCCAATTCGTTAATGGCGTTTACTCTTGAGCTTACAGTGGCAAATTCCCGGAAACCATCATTTATGCATTGATTGGGCGCGACATTAATAAACAGCAAGCATGCCTTTTGCTCTAGCCGGCGTATTTTCATCCAGGCTGTTTGTCGTATGGCCGCGGCCGAGTTGAACAGATGTATGACTATAAGGAGGATCACTGCTGAGGCAAGAAGCGGTTTTAGAACTTTTAAGGTTGGGCGTTTCCCTCGCTTAAGCGCCTGGTCCGTAATAAGTGGAATTAGATAAACGAGCGCAATCAGCAGGTAGAGTGAGAAGCTAATATATCTGGAAGCCAGCGCCTGGTACTTTCCTGCACCCAACCGGCCCACCGTCACCATGATCGCCGTAAGAAATGAATAACTTCCCAGCATGAGCCAGCCGATCGCCCTGGACTTGAACTGCTGATCATCTGAAAACTTCCACACATAGAAGAATGATAAAAGAAAAAGAGCCAGTAACACTGCTCCTAAAGCCGTAGAAATCAAGATTAGTTTATTGCTCGCCATCAATGGAGCACCGAGAAGCGCGCAGAAGAAAAAGAGCCCTTGCAAGGGGTTGTGTAAAACTGCCCAGGCGTCTGGCGTGTAGGACGGTTTTTGAAAGCTATAGAAATATACCGTCGCACTCGACAGCAGACCGAGCAGCCAAACAGCAACCCGCCAGTTTTTCCATCCCGAATGGAAGAGAACCGGAGGAATTACCAGCCAGCAAATAATTCCGTTAGCCGAAGAGAAAGTGCTGAAGATTGAAAGTAGGAAGCAAATAATAAGTTTAGTATTCGAACTCAGTTGCGAATATCCCACGCACAGGCAGGTTGTAATACACGCCGCCGGTATGAAGTAGATAATCTGTTCCCCAAGAAGCAGACTTTCGAATTGTGCGGGAGCAAATAGAATTAGAATTGTAAGCAACATCAGCAAGGCATTGGTCCAACGCTTTTCGCTGAAGCTCAAACTCGCTAAGCGATAAAGGGTGAGGGCAATCAAACAAATTACAAAGAAACTCGCGAACATTTCGACCTTAATGTTCCACTGCGTAAGGTATCCAAGCACTACAAAGATCAGATTGGGAAAGAACTGGCGGTACTCCGCTTGTTGCGAAAATAGATCTGCCGCAGTTAGCCTCCCTTGTGAATATTTTATGAAAAAGGAAGCCACCTCCCACTGGTCCCAGTCGATCATGTCCACGCCATATTTTGAAATTAGCAGGGCAATCAAGACAGCGGGAACTAAACAGAGAGATAACAGCAGGTAGTAGGCGGTTGGTCTATGCTTCCAAATAGTCATTAGATTAGATTGGCGCGGAGCA
>QHXL01000352.1 GCA_003222935.1 Acidobacteriota bacterium | reverse complement strand
GCCAAGGAACAAATTGAGCAGAAGGCAAAAGACCTGCTGGCGTCAACTTCAGCTCCTGGTGCACTCAAGGCTGCAGGCGAGAGTGCGGGATTCGAAGCCGGAGAAGAAGAGACTTTCAAGCTAGGTTCTACACTCGGTAAAGTCACCTCAACCACGGAGCTCGACGATTTGATCTATGGTATGAAGGCCGGCGACATGAGTAAGAGTCCTATAAAAGTTGATGAGAACTGGGTGATAGTCGGTTTGACGAAGCGGGAAGATGCGAAGGACGCGGATTTCGTCACGCAACGGGATCAGTTAAAGCAGTCGCTGATCAGCGAACGTCAAAACCAGGTCTTTGAAGACTACATCGCTGGAGTTCAGCAAAAGATGAAGCAAGACGGGCACATAAAGATCTACGACGATGTGCTTGGTACGTTGCCGGAAGATGAGGAGCCGGCGCTTCCCGGAGGACTCAACTTCCCAACAGGTGGTTAGCACCTCAACGTCTATATCTGTATGAAGTAAGAAAAGGGCGAGCTTTGGAGCTCGCCCTTTTATTTGTCTATTGTTTGCCTACTGAAGAAAAGATTCGTCTTGAAGCAGGGGGCGGCCACGGAGTGCCGCCCCTACTAATTTCCCACGAGCGGGCCGATGTCTGCTTGTGCGACAGCGGTTCGAATTTGAAGTTCGTTTGCCTGGGTGACAATTTTCAGATTCGTCAATGCCGTCTTCGCCAGGACGCCTTTTGGTCCAGTCAGACGACCAACGAATAATGCGCCAAACTGCTTCAGACCTTCCAACGTGTCTCCTAGATTCTTCGCTGAATCTGCATTCACAGCTCGTGCTCCGATGAAGAGAACGACGTCTTTCTCATTTGCGTCGACGGAGCCGAAAGTCTGTCGAAGTCCGGAAAGGTCTCCGGTAATCGCGGCGTTACCTATGTCCAGGTTGGCCAGGAGTTTTGGCGACAAGTTTCCACCAAAGCCAATGATAGCGTTCGGTTCGCGAGTGGCGAGAGAGATCAGTTCAGCATTAGCTCGAGACTTGCCGGCTTTCGCATCAATCACCGTTCGGATACTTGATGCATCGCCAAGTGCCAACGTGTTTGTGTCGAGTGGAGATGCCGCCAACTCGTGAATCTTCAGATCGATCAATCCAAGCAATTTGATGCTCTCATCCAGGGTGAATATATAAATGGTTTTGCCCTGGTACTTCTCTTCGCGGTACTTTCCGTTTGCAGCTACTCGACCCGCCGCCACCATCGCACCGGCATTGAATGAACCATGGGCCAGCGCCGCAGTGATAAGTTTTGTAACGCCTTCAGATGGATATGTGAATCGAATGCCGAGCGCTATTTGCTCGAACGTTCTGGGATCAAGACCGGTCTTCGTCTTAAACCTGTCGATGTCGGCATTGACTTCCGCAAGCTTGGCGGGATTGTTTGCCAGAACTTTAGGCATAACTTCGCTCAAGAGCCGATTGACTTTCACCTGTGCAACCGCGTCGGACTCAGGAAGTAGAGACATGAGTGTGGGCGCCGCTGGCTTAGCCGTTCTTTTCGTCTGAGCAACAGTCAGTGTTTGCAGGCAGACGAAAACGGTGAGTGACATTGCAACTAATTTCAGACTTTTTCTAATCACTACAAAAACCTCTCTTAACTAAATGTTTATCTTCAAGTTGTAATCCAGGAGAGTGGTGGGTTTGTTAATCGGTCAAATGTCGGATGCCTCCTGGCTGGCTGAGGTTGGCTAATTGGTAGCTTCACCTGGTTCCTGCAATTCGACGGCGAAGCTCTTTCGCTGCAATTTTTTGATAACCCGCAGGTAGCTGAAATAGACCTTTTTCCACCTGCGTCGAGACGTTCGAAAGCTCCATTGTGCTGACAGTTCCATCGTTTGCTTTAGTCTCCGACCTTACTGGCATTCCGAGTGTCTCATCGATCCAGATGAACGTCTCATTACTGCTGACGCCTGGAGCGTCGGCACTGTTAACAACCACCCTATATTTGATCAGGCTGCGTCCCGAAACCGTCTCCTTACCAAGTTTTTGATAAGCAGTTTGCAGCGCATCCGGATGCAGCAATTTTTCGGGTGACGTTTCAAACGCGCTCGAATCCGTCTTTGTTTCTGAATCGAAGCCGGCTACCTGCGCGTATACCTTGTCGTGTGGATATAGCACAAAGTTGCCCTCGGCCAATTCAAGTTGCACAGTTGCTGACGTGCCTGTTTGAGTTTCTTCGCGGCGAAGGACTCCAAACTTGGCGATTGTCGTCTTCATGACGACTGACTTCCCTGACTGATCTGTAAAAGTCAAAGTTCTAACAGCTTGATAGTTTTCCGGTTCCTTTGTTTGAAAAGGTGGTGATGAAAGGGTCTGCTCGGGTGACGAATTTTCGGCGGCAGTTTTCGACTTTGAACTACACGATGCGAGTAGGAGCAGCGACGGAATGACTGCAAGGGAGGCGTACCTGGCCCACGACTTTACGTGAATTGAAGTCACACTCGTTCAACCAAAAGCGCAAAACCCATCCCGCCGCTTACGCATAGCGTGGCGAGGCCGAACCGCGACCGACGCTTTTCCATCTCGTGCAGCAAGGTTGTCGTGATGCGAGTACCTGTGCATCCGATTGGGTGGCCCAACGCGATGGCGCCTCCGTTTACGTTGAGCCGGGAATTATCCAAACCAAGTTCGCGGTCACAGGCTATTACCTGCGCGGCGAAAGCCTCATTCAGCTCAATCAGATCAATTTGATCCAGGTTCAACTTTTGTCGTTCGAGTAGCGTTTTGATTGCCGGCACCGGACCAATACCCATGATCTCAGGCGCAACACCCGTGATTTCATAATCGACGATTCTAGCTTGAGGTGTTGTGCCAAATTCCTTAATTGCTTCTTCGCTCAAGACGACCATTGCCGCCGCACCGTCAGTTATTCCAGACGAGTTGCCGGCGGTAACCGTACCTTCTTTCGAAAAGACTGGAGACAATTTGGCCAGGTCTTTCATGGTCGTATTTGCGCGGGCGTGTTCGTCAGCCGAGAAGGATGTCGGCTCTCCTTTTCGACCTTTGATCTCCAGCTCAAACAATTCGTCTTTGAAACGTTCCGACTCAATCGCTGCCTGTCTCGAGATCGTGTGCTGACGGGCCAGGTTCTCAGCTGTCTCTCCCATTACCAGTCCCGAGAGCGGATCGTTAAAGCCGTCGCGATACATGCCATCGACGAGAGGACTATTTCCCATTCGCATTCCCCACCTTGCTCCTTCTGCAAAGTAAGGAACGCGCGACATGCTTTCAGTGCCACCGGCCAGTATTGCGTTTGCGCGTCCCAGCATAATCTCCTGCGCCGCCAGGATGATCGACTTCAAACCAGAACCGCAGGCCTGGTTTACGGTGAAAGCCGGGACAGTCTCAGGTATGCCGCTGCGATAGGTAATTTGGCGGGCGACGTTTGGACCACCGCCGGCTTGTCGAGCACAACCCCAGATTGAGTCGTCGATCTTTTCGGCCGGCACCCGGGCACGTTTCATACTTTCTTTCGCCGCCGCCACGCCTAAATCAGCTGCCGTCCACGAAGCGAGTGTTCCGCCAAATTTACCGATGGGCGTCCTGGTTGCCCCTGCGAGATAAATGTTCTTCATGATTTCAAACGCGTAAAGGTACGGATTTAGTTGACCAAAAATGGTAGCACACGGTAGAAGATTGGTCAGGTTCACTCACACTCATGCTGCAACGCCTCACAACTCCAGGCCAGGTTGAGTCTGCACGCGTGCATATCGACGCGCTCATTCGGGAGCATGCAGAGTGGTTTTTCACCCAGAGTGAAGGCGATACGTATGCGCTCCGCCGAAACGAAATCGAAGTCGGAATCTTCCAGGGTCGCTTGATCCTTTCGTGTTGGACCGAGAAGGGAAGTAGATCGTGGCGCGTACTTGCATGGCATTGGAATGGACAGATGTTGCTTCTTAAAGCATCCCGGAGAATGGGCGCCGAATTGCCGTTCATTGAACTTGTGCCGCGGGCTTCTGCCAAAGCATTGGCAGCGACTATCAAAGCCGCCCGACAAATACGCTGTGAAAAACTCGCCAAACTTGCAAGTGACTTTCAGGCAGAAACGAGGATTGAGCGTTACTCATTGAGTCCGGGGATTAGAAGAGGTCAACCGGGTCGTTATGCCCGAATTCTCTTACGTCGGAAGCAGATGCGGATCGCCGTCACCGGATCGGTTGTTAGGAGTCATGCTTCCACTGTCGATGCATTTCTTTCGTCGGGGTTGTTATGGTTCCAGCGCACCTCGGAAAGAATCAAACCACCCTACATCGAACAGCTCTGGCTGGTTGTACATAACGAATCTTTGAAAGCAACACTCCTTCGAGTTGCTTTGCTTCGCAGTAGTCTTCGTAGTCTCATCAAGGTCTTTACAGTAAGCGACGATCTACTTGAGCTAAAGATTGTCGAAGTACCTGAACGCCGTGAGTTGTGGAAGAAGCGACTGGCCCACTTTCCTCCTGTGCCCCCGGCAAACATCACCCGGCAAACACTTCAGATCATCGCCGAAGCTCCGGAAGCTATCGACGTCGTGCATGCCCGGCACGGTGAGACGTTGCGATATTTCGGGTTGCCGTTTGCGAGAGTGCGATCAATCCTCGGCGCTGAGCGAGTTTGGTTTGGCACTGACACCGCGCATCGTCGAATGCTGGAACCGAACAACTTCGACGCCTGGACCAACCTCATTCAGGATCTGCGCGAGTATCGTGCAGCCGACGCCATCGATCAGCGACATGCTTTTTATCGGAACGCCGCAGAAGCCTGGCTTGAGTCGTTGTTAAGGAAAGACATCACCAAGCTCGATCCGGGATTAATCGTTGCGCCGTTACATGCACAGTTCCGCACTGCACGTGGTGGGAAACTCGGCATTCGTCCCATTGACATGCTGGCGTTGCGACGCGACGGGAGATTGGTAGTTATCGAGTTGAAAGTGGCAGAAGATCGCGAGCACGTACTGCAGGGAGCTGATTACTGGCGTCGCGTGGAAGCACATCGCCGACGCGGCCATATAGCCAGGGCAAAACTCTTTGGTGAGAGAGCGATTCGAGACGAGTCACCCCTGGTCTATCTGGTCGCGCCGACGTTAAGAGTTCATCCGTCATTTCAAGCGCTGGCTCGCTGCGTCGAACACGATATCGAGATCTACCGGTTCGATATCAACGAAGACTGGCGTGCAGGCGTGCGAGTGATGCGACGCATGCGAGTTAATTAGTTGCCGGTACCGAATGACGAGAGCGGTGGCGAAGCCAGACCAAATGCCTGGGGGTTCTCGCCAAGGATCGCGGCTGCGAAGAACCGGGGAACGTATTGAGCGCCTTCAGTCTTCCCGTCTTGTTCGGTTAGTTTGCAGATGCTGCAGCTGCTGTTCTTGTCAGCACTCAACCGGGCCAGGTCAGTCTGCACACTGTTGGTGCCGCGATTGTAAGAAAGTATGGCAAGCAGCTCTTTCATATTGTCACCCTCAAAGTCCTTCATACTCTTCGTCAGGTAGCGTGCTGCCGCGTCAGCCGATGTCGCGACATTTAGCAGATCGTCAGTTGTTAGACCGAGCCATTTGCCGGTTTGCGGCAGAAACTGAAATATCCCGATACTTCCAGCCGGGCTCACCGTTTCGTTTACGTATTCCGATTCGATCCACGGTAGGTAAAGACCGATCAAGGGCGATACTCCCCGCGCCTTGAAAGCGGTCATTATCGTTGGCGCATGTAACTGACCGCGTTCAAAGATTACTTTCGAACTGGTGGTGGCGGGATTGTTTGTTCCCAGTCGCTGAGCGTATTCGTTGAGTGCTGTTTGTATGTCAGTTTCAAAACTCGCCGTGAACTGATACTCGCTATCCGACAGCCGTCGAGCGATCTCTTTGCTTGCTTTAGAAACGAAGTTTGCCCGTTCCGCAGCGGACATTTGCTGGTAGGCTCCGGCTGTTTGCGCGTTACATTTGCTGTCGCCGATGGCTATTGAGAGTACTGCTGTAAGTACAATCGCCAAGCACTTTAAGTTTTTCATGATTCATTTCCTCACCCGTTTCAGATTCAGTCACAAAAGTTGTGCACAACTAAATAAGCGAGAATCGGAGGCGAAAGTGTTCATCAGTTTCGAAATAAATTTGCTTCCGAAAAAGCCTGGTCAGATGGTGCTAGAATCCGCGAAGTCTGGTGACTTATGCCGGCTACTTCATCTCAAAATCTGACTGAACTGTTGCTTGACTACAACGCGGGCGACAGTGATGCGCTCGAGAAGTTAACACCGCTCGTTTATGTCGAGCTGCGACGGATGGCGCATCGCTACATGCAGGGAGAGAGGAATGGTCACACCCTGCAAACTACCGCGTTAGTTAACGAGGCTTACGTAAGACTGGCCGGCGAACAAAAAATCACCTGGGCGAACCGGGATCATTTCTTTGCTGTTATGGCGCGCGTCATGCGCCATGTATTGACCGACCATGCGCGTCGTCGCAATTACGCTAAGCACGGAGGTGGAGCCAGGCAAGTTTCTTTACCTGAGTTGGATCTGATGTCTCTGGAACGAGCGGCGGAGCTGGTGGCACTGGACGAAGCCTTGTTGCAACTAACGTCGATCGACCCTCGCAAGAGTCGCGTAGTTGAGCTTCGTTACTTTGGAGGACTCAGTTTGGAGGAGACTGCTGAGGTCCTCTCGATTTCCGTTATGACAGTCAGGCGTGATTGGCGAGCGGCGAAAGCCTGGCTGTTTCGAGAGTTGAAGAAATGACCCCCGAGCAATGGCAAAAGATCGAATCGATCCTGCAGGAAGCACTTGACCTTCCTCCGCAAGAACGCCGTGCTTACGTTTCGGAAGCTTGCGGCGAAGATACTGAGCTGATGAGTGAGGTTGATTCGCTCACCGATGCTTTCGATCAGTCCGGAGATTTCATTGAAGCGCCCGCACTCGAGTCGGACGCCGAAGTGATTGCTAATTTCGGTGAAACCAGGATTGGGGAGGAGATTGGACCATACAGAATAATCGCA
>QHXL01000351.1:2283-10646 GCA_003222935.1 Acidobacteriota bacterium | reverse complement strand
CCGCAACTACGAAGTCATCTTCTTTAAGTGCCTTTGAGCCGGCGCGATAGTGTTTCTGGGCCGACTTGGGAACGTTGAGATCCACATCGGCGGCAATTACTCCCGGCTTCGTCGATTTACTCTCTTTGAAGGGGATATCGATATAGACATTCAGATAGGTGGGGCGTCTCGGCCGGGGGCGAAGAACGGCTTCAGTGCTCGTCGCCTCATATACATCCGTCTCGAAAGTCTCTATCAGATAATCCCCGTCGGTAACTCTCGTAAAAACAAAACTACCATCAGGGCGGCTAAAACTTTCTGCTACCGGTTCGAGCGAGTCTCTTCGCACCAGCCGTATTCGCATACCAGCAACCATGCCATTCTTGTCTTGAAGCTTACCTTCAAGCTGATGAACGACTTCCCCTGTTTGAGCTGATGCCAAACAAGCCAAACTCAGTATGATCCCAACAACACATAACCACGCTGGTCCAGAACGAGCGCTTCGCATCACGAATCTCCGATTACTTAACGATTTCAAAGTCAATCCACTGCGCGGTAGTCGCATACCTTTTGGCTTTGGCCAGGGTATCCGTCACCGTCACCTGGAGTACATATTGTCCCGCCGGCAAACTCGTTCCAACCACCAGGCGACCGCCGGCATCGAGATTCTTCATATCGGCTTGCTGACCCGGATTGAAAGTTAATGGCTTACCAGTGAAGACTTCCTTACCGTCGCGGAATAAACGCATCTGGGTTTGTAGTTGCGGTCGTTTCGAGTCGTCTAACCGGGCGTTATGAATTGTGTAAGAGTAGCTCAGGATCATTCCGTGCCGTAGACGACGTACCGCTGGTCCAGCTGACACTTCCTGCTTCTCGGTCTTCTTTTCCGCCGTCGGCGACGTTTCACCGGGTTGCGCCGGCATAGCGCCACTCAAATAAATTCCTGACAGCGCAAGATTGTTTTTGGTTAGATCCGGAACGTCGATGAACTGATTGGCCGAGCCGATCCGTTCCGTTTTCGCATCGCGAACTGCGACTCTTACCTGGACGGGTCCGGCTTTCTTGAGCGGGACATTAAGAATAAAAACCAATCCATCATCGACCATCCGCTGATAAGCGTCCTTGGTGATGTTGATCGTTTGACTATCCGAAAACTGATCGACAACGCGCAGATCACTACCATAACTCACCGCGAGAAAATCGATAGCGGCCACTTGTGAACCATCAGGCTGTGCCGAAAAGTTCAAATCTTTAGTAGGCACGTGCAGCAATACGCGGAGTTGGGATCCCGCTGCGGGATCATTTCCCCAGATAGGAGTGAGGCGAAGACCGATCCCGCCGGCCATAAATGGAGATAACAAAGCTTTAGCAAGTTGCTGATCCCGGGTAAGCGGCATGGTTGGTTTCGATTTCTCTGCAATTCCGTAGTAGCCGGAACGGGTTCGCAAACGAAGACCGGATCGCTTTAGTTTTACCGAAATGTTGTGAGCCTGCCTCTGACCGGTTGCCGGATCGATCGAAGTGTCAGCAGGTCGATAGCCGATGAGATAGTAACCCTGCTGTTCTTGAAGCATCTTTTGAGTGCCGAGACTTAGATCGTTCGCGTTTTGCGTAAAAGTTCCTCCCGTTTCTTCCGCAAGAAATGAAAGCACCGTTTTGGATTCGTTGCTCTGGTTCTCTCGCTGTTGGCTTAAAGCTTCAAGCCGCCTGAAGGCCATTGAAGAATCAGTAGCGGCCTGCGCCGATAATGAACCCGGAGCATCAACGCTCTGGTTTGAAGTACGGTTACGCGGACGGCTCACGGTGGACGGTCCACCACCCGTCCCGCTCCAGACAACGGCCGGATCAAACGTATAGGTTGAGCCGGCAACATTGTCAGAGGCAGGCATATCGAGAGGATTCACTCCACTGGCATCGATGGTGTAGATCACTGTCGAAGCACGGTTGGCCTGATCGGTCAAACGCTGCAGGCTGTCGAGTAGCTGAACATTTCTTCCTTGAGAAGAGAAAAGCTTGAATGATTCGGCAAACAGCATGACCGACTTGCGTCCGGGTAATTCTTCGAACCCTCGCATGATGCGGCTTAGCGTTTGGATTGTGCCGACCGAGTATTGAGCCGCACGCGCTTCTTCCATTTCGTTTATGATCTGCTGCCCCTGCGTGAACTCCTCGCCAGTTTGCGTATCAATCTGCGCGTTAGGACTAAGGCCGCTACGTCCTGATGCAAACCAACTAATTCCGTCGACCGCCGCGAGTAATTCTGTCTTATCCGTCGTGAACTGTTGGAGAGAACCCATCCCCCGGCTCGTACGCAAAACCGCAACTAAATCACGCGAACCCATTTGCTCGTTCACGAACTTGCGCAAAGCTTGCTTCACCGAGGCAATCGATTCATACGAAAGCCCAAGATCATCAACCACCAGGGCGATAGTCCGGTGGACCTGTTCGGGCGCTATCGGAGCTGGCGCTACTTTTGTGTTGACAGCGTCTGGTTGAGAAATCGTGACCGAGGAGCCCAGCGTGACATAGGAAAAATTGGTGACTGCTTGTTTTGCCTTGTCTTCGGTTATTTCAAAATCATCCGGCTGCAAATTAGCTACGGGCTTACCTTCTTTGTCCACCACCACCACATCGAGCTGCACCAGGTTCGTGGACGTTTTCACAACATCGTCCGGGCCGGTTACAGGTTTTACGGGGGTGGGTGAAGGCTTCGAAGTCTGACCCAGACCAGTACTAAAAACGAGAAAAGTAAGAAAGAGAAGGATCGAAATTCTATAAGTCATAAAACTCCCTGAGTTGGTGGTAGGTTTTGTCTTAAAACTTGGTAAAAGCAGTGCTGGGAGAGACGCTTTTGCGGCTGAATTTTACCACGCAATGCCTCTGGTTTGTATGTGCTAATGCACTCGATTTCGCAAGAAATTCGCCTCCAGCAGGCACGGTTGTGCTGACAACTTGCCCTGAACTCGTGGACCACCGGGAAATCACCTTCACAAATAATTATTACCTCAAAGTGCGGACTCTTCACTATAATGGTCCATGTTGTTGGTTTCGACTCTGATGAGAGCACTCTAGCCGGGTCAAATCTCAAACAAACCTCCAGACTTCACGAACTACACCAAAGTATTTCAACCCGTTGCGGGTAGCCACGTGTGCCAGCCTGCAAAAGGAGAAGACTATGTCCCGACGTTACAAGCGCTTTCCAAGACCGTTACTGGTGATGCTTGTTCTAGCTGGTGCCTTAATGGTGACGATTCTGCCAGAGAGCTATCGAAAGCTGATCGAGCCCACCGCCTACGCAGCTAGCTTCACCGTGAACACGGCGGACGATCACAACGACGGCGTTTGTAATGGCGCTGACTGCTCGTTGCGCGAAGCAATAAACGCGGTTAACGCCGGTGCTGGCGGAGACACGATCTCGTTCAACATTCCTGGCGGCGGGGTGCGCACGATCAATGTGACCAGCGCACTGGGCGGCCTGAACATAACCAAGGCGGTTACGATCGATGGCACGACGCAACCAGGCTTCACATCCTCTCCGCTAATCGAACTCAGCGGCGCCAACGCCGGCAGCGTTGCGGGACTAAACATTGCAGCCGCGAACGTAACGGTTAAGGGTCTGATCATTAATCGGTTCGCAAACAACGGGATCAATATCGCTTCGACTGCGGCAATCATCCAGGGCAACTTCATCGGCACTAATTCGGCAGGGACAGCGGCGGTCGGCAATTCCCCGGGTGGAATCAAGCTCAACGGCGCTTCAGGTTGTACGATCGGTGGGACAACCGCTGCAGCGCGCAACGTTATTTCTGGAAACAGTGGCGACGGAATTCTGATCACCAACTCCGCTACAAACAACGTGGTCCAGGGCAACTACATCGGCGTTGATGTGAGCGGCACGTCCGCCGTCAGCAACACCGGCGACAGCCTCGGTGGCGTAAATATCGCGAGTTCAAACAACAACACCATTGGCGGAAGTGCCGCGGGCGCCGGCAACGTTTTGTCAGGTGGCGATGGGTCCAATGCCTACGGAATTCAAATCAACTTTTCCAGTGGCGTTATCGTCCAGGGAAACATCATTGGATATCCTCGTTTTTGGCGGCACGGGACATACGATTGGTGGCACAACTGCAGGGGCACGAAATGTGATTTCGGGTAATGCTGGAGCCGGGATGATTCTCTTGGCTGACACCTGCCAGGTTAAGGGAAATTTTTTCGGCACCAATGGAACAGGTACAGCCGCGATCAAGAATGGATCCTACGGGGTTCTAGTTAACGGCGGCGACAACAACACTATTGGCGGAACCACAGCGGCAGATCGTAACGTAATTTCCGGCAACGTAACCGGGGTGGCGCTCGTGAGTGGCGCTACCGGCAACGCCGTCGAAGGAAACTTCATTGGCACAGACGTGTCTGGAACGAACGGTCTGGGTAACGGCAGTTCATCTCCGGGCATAGAGATCGACGATTCCAGCAACAACTCGATCGGTGGCACGGCTGCCGGCGCGAGGAATGTAATCGCATTCAACCAGGGGCGAGGAATAACTGTTAAGTCGGGCACCGGAAACGCCATTCTTGGAAACTCAATTTTTTCCAATACCGATCTCGGTATCGACCTGGACAACGATGGACCAACCCTCAACGAGAATTGCGACGCTGATACTGGCGCAAATAACAAACAAAACTTTCCCACAATCACGACCATTACGCCCGGCGCAACTAACACAACAATCAACGGCACCTTGAATGCTGCGGCGAATACCCAGTATCGCATCGAGGTTTTTGTAAATAGTTCCTGCGATCCAAGTGGTAACGGCGAGGGTCAGGTATTCGTTGGCTCCACAAACGTGACTACTGACGGGTCCTGCAATGGTACTTTCCAGTTGATTGTTCCAAATGCATCGTTGACCGGAACGGTAGCGACTGCCACTGCCACTGATCCAGCGGGAAACACATCGGAGTTTTCCTCCTGCGCTCCCTTAGGCATTCCTATAACGAACGTCGTTCAGTTCAGTGCGTCGAACTACAACGTAACCGAAGCCTGCACGGGTGTGACGCTCACAATTAACCGCAGCGGCGACACCTCCGGTGCTGCGACAGTGAAGTATGCAACACAAGACGTGACCGCCGGCGAGCGTCGGGATTACATCTCCGCTATTGGTACGTTGTCTTTCGCCCCCGGGGAGAACTCGAAGAATTTGGTCGTGCTGATCAACGATGACTCTTATGTAGAGGGGACAGAGAGTCTTGCGATAACGTTAAGCAATCCGACGTCAGTCAACCTTGGGACACCGATAACAGCCACAGTCACAATCGCCGACAATGCCGCTGAACCCGCGACGAACGTGATTGATGATCCGCAAACCTATGTCTGTCAGCACTACCATGATTTTCTAAATCGTGAGCCTGATCCAGGTGGACTTGCCTTTTGGACCAACGAGATTACATCGTGCGGGGGTAATCAGAGCTGTCTCGATGTGAAACGTATCAACGTTTCTGCGGCGTTCTTCCTTTCAACTGAGTTTCAGCAGACAGGTTACCTGGTGGAGCGGATTTATAAAGCGTCTTTCGGCGACGCCACCGGGGTATCAACCTTCCCGAGCAACCACGTCGTGACCGCACCGATCGTACGTTTCAGGGATTTTCTGGCCGATACCCAGGAGATCGGTCGGGGAGTAATTGTGGGCCAGGGTACGTGGGAACTGCAGCTGGATACCAACAAGAGTAATTTCACCGCCGCTTTTGTTCAGCGCGGGCCATTCATCACCGCGTTTCCAACATCGATGACGCCTACTGAGTTCGTGGATCAACTCATTCAGAGAACCCAGGCGTCGCCTACAAGTGCAGAAAGAAACGCGGCAATAAATGAATTCGGCGGCAGTGCAGATACCAGCAACATCGCGGCACGAGGTCGAGCTCTGCGTAAGGTTGCTGAAGTGGCAAGCTTTAGTAACCAGGAATTCAACCGGGCGTTTGTGCTGATGCAGTATTTTGGTTACCTGCGCCGCAACCCGAACGTCGTTCCCGACTTAGACTACACGGGCTACGACTTCTGGCTAACTAAGTTGATTCAATTTAACGGCAACTTCACGAACGCTGAGATGGTGAAAGCGTTTATTCTCTCAGGTGAATATCGTCAACGTTTTGGGCCGTGAGACACTGACACGGATCTCACTAGAAAAGTGCAAGTTGGGAAGGGTCAAACGGCGCTACACGAACCTCCCTAGAAAAAGTGCGGGTTGGGAAGGGGGCAGAGCGGCGCTACCACAACGCTTGATAAGTGGACCGTAGCGCGCCCCCGCTGACCTGATCCTCCTAGGCCTCAGAACTGCAGTTTACTTATCATCATCCCTCCTCTAATACGTGTGCCAGCGCGTTTCTTCATAGTCTTCGATAATTTCCCGACAACAAAGCGGTTCGGTAAAAGCGCGGCCCTGATTGATGCAATTGCCTGTGACAAATTGGAGAGCGCCAGGAATATTGAGGTTGGACCATGTGAGACGGAGATTCTAGCATAGGGTAATGGGGCTTTTAATGAGAGTCAGCGGGGGCGCGCTCGGTCTGCTAGTCAAGAGTCTTGGTAGCCACCGCTCTGCCCCCTTCCCAACTTGCACTTTTTCTAGCGAGTTTCGTGTAGCGCCGCTCTGCCCCGTTCCCAACTTGCATTTTCTAGTCAGATACGTGTAGCGCCGCTCTGCCCCGTCCCAATTGGCACTTTTCTAGTGAGGTACTTGTTTACCAAAATCATTCTAATCACTTGCCCAGATTTTTGATCAGCACAATATCTCGATTGCGCGAGCCACGGGCGACAGCCAAACGGTTCCCTTCCGGGTTTAGCGCAAACTTGGCGATCTGAAATTCTTTGAAAGTAGTTAGCGGCGACGGCTTTGTGCCGTCCATCGGTTGCGTCCAGATATTTGAGGTCGTGCCCAGTGTGTTCACGAAAAGGATTCCGTTGCCGCTCTTGTTCCACGCCAGGCCGGCTTCGATATTCGAGGTCGCGGGTACGTCAATTGTTTTTAGCGGCGCGCCGCCATCAATCGACATGACGCCGAGTCGCAGCGGCTTACCTTTTTCATTGATGAAGTAAGCGACCAATTTACCGTCGCGGGAAATTACCGGAGAGATCGAATCTACATCCGTTAATTTGACGGCATCTCCGCCTTTGAGGGGGGCTTTCCAGATTCGAAATATCCCGTCTGCCCTACTTGTGTAAACCACCCAGTCCGTATTCGCTGAAGCTGCCGCAAAAGCACATTCGCTACTCGCTACAACTTGCCGCACGTTTTGTCCGTCGGAATCCATTTGGAAAAACGTGTTACCCGGTACTAACTCTTTCGTGACGGGATCGACAGCCCGGCTCATATAAGTTATCGAATCGGCGCCTATTGAGAGTGTCGGGAAAGGTTTGCCCACTTTATAGTCCGTGGTTAAAGGTTTTGGATTGCTGCCATCCGCATCCATGTGCCAGATATTCTGGGCACCGCCTTCACTCGAAACAAAAACAATTTTCCCATCCCTGGTCCACGCAACACCGCGTTCTCCGTCGTCTGCCGCAGTTTTTGAATTGATACCAACCGTAGTCGAAAAATCATCCTCGACTGTAAGCCAGATACCCATCGAATACTCACGCTGTACCGCAACCATTGTTTGGGAATCACTCGTCAAACTGAAATCTTCATAACTGGAAAGATCATTTGTCACATTTTGAACTTCCCCACCGGGATACGCGGCGTATCGGATCTGGTAACGTTGGCCCATATCCGCAGCGTATGGCATGTAGATCAAACCTTTTCCATCTTGCACCCAGGCGAGCTGGCTGATGCGAAGCAACTTTTCTTCCTTCAAAGGGATCACTGCCATTCCGCCCGCGTAAGTGGCGCCGCGCGTCAGGGTTGGAGTTGCGATCCGTTTTCCGACCGGAGACCATGAAACTTCGTTCCCATACACTTTAGGGTACTTGCGAGTTACGAGGATGCGTTCGTTGCCGCCCTGCTCATCGGCGATGACAATTGAATTTTCACCCTTCAAGACTCTTATGAAGGCGATACTTTTACCGTCAGGTGAAAATGAGATCTGGCTATCAACGCCGGTAATGAGGTTACGCCGATTGCGTCCGAGCGTTGTGATTTGATAAAGCGAAGACGGCTGACCCGGCCCTTCCACGCCAACAAAGTACAGAAAATTTCCGTCGCGCGAAAATCTCAAGTAGTCGTATCTCGTCTGACTGGTCGGAACGATTTGCGTATCGCCGGCACTGGCGGTTTGCCGCAGCCAGAGACTTTCTTTTCCGTCTTCATCTTTGGCGTAGGCGATGTATTTTCCGTCCGGCGAGATGGCAACCGACGTGGCCAATCCATGCGCCGTCAGCACATCCAGTTTGATCG
>QHXL01000351.1:0-2160 GCA_003222935.1 Acidobacteriota bacterium | reverse complement strand
GCGATTGTGGTACGACTACTTCTTTCGTTCTTACAGGCCGGATATTTATCTTCGTCGCGGCATTGTCAAATGAACCTGTTTGCGACTCGCGCAGGATGTTTTTCAGGTCGGCACGCAATTCTGAAAAGGTCTGGTAGCGCTGTTCACGATCTTTCTCCATTGCGCATTTGACTATGTGGTCCAATTCCGCCGGAATTGCATCGTTTGACTCGCGAAGAAGGGGTTGGACTTTGTTGATGGTCGCGTTATAGATCGCCGCATCACTCGGGCCTGCAAACGGCATCGCGCCAGAAAGCATTTCGTAAAGCACCACTCCAAAACTAAAAATATCGGTTCGCTCATCAACCCGTTCACCGAGAACTTGTTCGGGCGACATGTAATTTATTGTGCCCAACAGGCGGTTCGGCGCAGTGTGTTCGCGAGTGTCAACATCACCCGAGTCAGGTCCGGTTAGCTTTGCCAGGCCGAAGTCCAAAACTTTTACGAGCCCGTCTCTGCGGACCATGATATTGGCAGGCTTGATGTCGCGGTGGATGATGCCGACCGAGTGGGCAGTTTTCAGTGCGCCGGTAATTTGAATAGCAATCTTTACTGCTTCCTGCCATGAAAGCGGTTTTTCAGCAATTCGTTCACGAAGGGTTTGTCCGTCAATGAATTCAGTCGCGATGAAATTGCCGGCGTCGGTTTCTTCGATCGCGTAAATCGTGATGATGTTCGGGTGATTGAGTGCGGAAACGGCGCGAGCTTCCGTCTTGAATCGTTTTATACGCTCAACATCGTTCTCAAATTCCGTAGTCAGGATTTTGAGAGCGATCTGGCGGTGGAGTTTCGTATCTTCGGCCAGGTAGACCTGGCCCATTCCACCCGATCCCAGGAGTCTTATGATCTTGTAATGACTGATTTCTTTGCCTGCCAGATTCCGTTGTTCTTTGTGGGAAAACATTTCAGCAGCCAGCGACAAGGGAGGGGTGTCGAAGAAATTGTTGGAAGATTTGTGCACGTCCAGGAGACTCTCAAGCTCACGGCGCAAGTCTTTATCGTTCCCGCAAGTTTCTACTATAAAAGACTCTCGCTCGCCTGGCGGGAGTTCGAGGGCTGCGTGATAGAGATCTTCTATTTGTACTAGTCTTTGAGGATCCATTTAAGGGAACTTTGGAGTGCGGGGACTTGTCACCGCTTTGTTTAAGAAGGTCCGCCAACTAGAGATCAACCATAACAAAGCGGTGACAAGTCCCCGCACTCCAAGGAGGCTCTACTTCTTCAGTTCGCGTAACAACCAGCTCTGGGCAAAACTCCAATCGCGTTTTACGGTTTCCGGGGACACCTTCAAAACTTCTGCGATCTCCGCAACTTTCAACCCGGCAAAAAATTTCATTTCTACAACGCGCACTTTGCGGTCATCAAGAGCCGCCAACCGGTTCAAAGCATCATCGAGTGCGACGATGTCTTCCGACGATTGGTTGGTAACTCTCATGTTGTCCTGAAGAGTCACTCTTTCCTGCCAGCCGCCACGTTTCTGGTTGTTCTTGGAGCGCGCGTAGTCGACCAGTATGTGCCGCATTGCCTTGGCCGCCACACCAAAAAAGTGGGTGCGGCTTTGCCACTGCTTCTCTTCGCCTCCCGCAATTTTCAGATAGGTTTCGTGAATCAGGTCGGTAGTCTGAAATGTATGTCCTGAAGGCTGACGGCGCATATGTCTACGGGCCATCAACCGCAACTCGTGATAGACCAGCGGCATTAACTGCTCTAACGCGTAGTCGTCCCCCTTACTCCAATCAATTAACAGAAGTGAAATCTGGTGCGAGTTGTTGTCTGGCGTCATGTGGGTCAGGAAGGGTGACGGGATTATAACCCACCGTCTGCAAAAACCGTTCAGGAGGATGACACTTTCCGTCTCTGAATCTCGTGTCTCCACGTAGAGCTAAAAGTTTAAAGAAAAACTTCGTCAGAAACGCCCGGGAGACGACGATGAACAACCGAATATACTCAACAAGCGTTATTGCAAAGTACCTTGCTGCAGTTGTCATCCTCCTTACTGTCTTAGTGAATGCAGCACAAGCAGCAACTCTTACAGTGGTGAACACCAACGACAGCGGTGCCGGGCAGCCTGACGGTGACCAACAGCACCATCTCCAACAACTCAGCCCGCACCAGCGGCGG
>QHXL01000350.1:7709-10489 GCA_003222935.1 Acidobacteriota bacterium | reverse complement strand
AGCGTCGAAACTCCGCCTAACGAGTTTGAAAAAGAGAACATCAAGAGATTGATCGGAGTGGATCTGATTGAGTCAGACTTCAAGACGGCTGTCTTCAGGTTTTCCGACGACACGGCGCAACAACTGGGAACCGCACGACCAGAAGGCGTCAACGATCGAGCCCAAAAGCTCGCGATCGAAATAGAGTCCCGTACCCTGCGTGAAACCGGGGCCAATCTCTCAGCGCGGGTGGCGTTATCGATCCTGAATGCGGAGAAGCCGGGTTTTTTCTTTGCCACATTCGATGGCGGCAAACGCGGACGTTTCTCTTTTGTTCTCGACTATCAAAACAGAATTCCGGTTGCCAACTTCAGAATTAATGGGGGAGAAAAGGGATTGATCTTCTCCTATTCAGACACCGTGATGAACTCGGAAGTCTGGACTGCATTCTACGGACTCGCAGACTACGAACGCCGGCAGGTGGAGTATTCCGATGCAAATGATCTGATCGATATCAGCAACTACGATATGGATATCGATCTTCGCGAGCACAAGAAACGGCTGCGAATAGTTACGCGCGTAACGGCAAATACACTCCAGCCAAATGTGAGTGCAATCGGATTCAGCATCGGGGAAAGTCTCGGCGAGTTCGAAGACATCCGCCTCAAAAAACAGATGCGGCTCAAGTCAGCTCAACAAGGTGGAGCCTCGCTCTCGTTCGCCCAGGAAAACTGGGAGGCCGGCTTTACAGTTTTCTTACCGCAAGCGGTTGCCAGGGCGGGCACGAAACTCGAGTTGGACCTGGAGTTGGAAGGCGACTTTATGTACGACGCCGAGTCCATCAACGACTGCCACTATCCGAGAAGTAATTCATCGTGGTTTCCGCGGCACGGGTACCTGGACCGTGCGAGCTTCAACCTCACATACCGTCATCCGAAGCGTCTGGCAATCGCTAGCGTCGGAGCCCGACTAAGTGAGGAACAGAATCCCGAGGATAAAGACTCTACGACAAGCAAATATCAAATAAGGCAGCCGGTGCCACTGGTAACTTTCGCGTTGGCTCCCTTCAAACGTCACAAGGACTCAATCAAGTGGGAAAAAGGTGGTGAGCCAACGCCTCTAGAATTTAACTCAATGTCGGGCTCCGTTACGGCTATCAAAGAGGACTTCATACTGGCTGAGCTCAATAATTCAATCCGTTACTTCGCGGTGTTGTTTGGCGAGTACCCATATCCGTCGTTTAGCGCTGCCTTTCACCCATTTGGTTTCGGTCAGGGGTTTCCTTCGTTGTTGATGATTCCGGCGACCGATCGTGCTGACAAGAATACGTATTCGTTTATCGCCCACGAGACGGCTCACCAGTGGTGGGGAGGCATAGTCGCCTGGCGTTCATATCGGGATCAATGGTTAAGCGAAGGTTTCGCTGAGTACTCCGGAATTCTTTACACCGGTATGCGTGCTAATAAAGAGGCAAAGGACGACCTGCTGAGTCGCGCAAGGGAATCGTTGCGAGAACCACCAGAGACGACAACTGGTTTAGGTAAAGGCCGACTGGTTGATGTTGGCCCAATCATCCTTGGACATCGACTGAATACGAGCAAGTCATTCGGAACTTATCAAGTACTGATCTACAACAAAGGCGCTTTGGTGCTGCGAATGCTTCATTACATGCTGAGTGATCCCGGAGGCGGAAGCGGTCAGCCCTTCTTCGATATGATGACCGACTTTGTAAATCGTTATCGTAACAAGACAGCATCGACCGACGATTTCAGACTGGTGGCAAACGAACACTTTGCGCGAACTCCTATCGCGCAAAAGTATGGTATGAAGGATTTGAATTGGTTGTTCAATGAAATGGTCTATCAGACTGCGCTTCCTTCGTATGAGATGCAATATCAGATCGCGGACCAACCAGATGGTAAGTTCCTTGTCTCAGGAACGATCGTGCAGCAGAACACGCCAGCCAATTGGGTTATGGTCCTACCGGTAAAGTTTTCATTTGGGAATAACCAACAGGCTACGAGTACTGTGGTCGCTGACGGTCCGTCTACACCATTTCAACTTCGTTTGCCGATGCGTCCAAAGAAAGTTGAACTCGACCCGGATCACTGGATCTTGTCAGAGAAGACTGCGACCAAAGGTAATTGAAATACCTCTTAAGAACTGAGGCGGCCAGTGAGGAAGAATCCTTTACTGGTCGCCTTTTCGCGTGTTGTGAGGAACAAACGTTTTTGAGATTTCGTTTACCTCAACATGCCAGGGCAAATTCAAGTAGAGATTGCCCCAAAAGCGCAACTTCAAACATTGTTGTCGCATCGGATACTCAGTATGAAACGAGTTATTGGAACAACGGTAGTTTTCGTCGCAATTATCCTCGTTGTTATGGTGTCGGGACTGGGTGGCGCACTCTACGACAAGCTAGCCTTCTACGGAAACGTGGCGCGCTTGTATACGAAAGAGCCTGATGCGCGACTCGCGTTGCCGGTTCAGGATGTCACGAAGAAACAGATCGCAAACACATGGCACGCTCCACGTGGCACTGATCGACTTCATGAAGGCCAGGACATCTTTGCCCCGAAAGGAACACCCGTTCTTTCAGCTACTGCCGGCTACGTTTACACCGTTGGCGAGAATAATCTCGGTGGCCAAACGGTCTCAGTGATAGGCGCCGGCGGTCGTGTTTATTACTACGCACACCTCGATTCATACGCACCCGGAATACAAGTTGGAGATCCAGTGACTACTCGTACCGTGCTTGGCTATGTCGGTACGACCGGGAACGCGCAGGGAACGCCCCCTCA
>QHXL01000350.1:0-7687 GCA_003222935.1 Acidobacteriota bacterium | reverse complement strand
TCCTTTGCCGTTGATAACGGATCGACCAGCACCTGTACTCACGAGGACTAAGCCGGCTGACAATTCACGTCGAGGACCTTACGTCAGCCGCCGACCTTCTGCGTCGTAAGAAACTCGTGGCGCGTTGACTATCGACCATTCCCAGCTTATTGTTTCGCACAGTTCAACTTGGGTTAGCGTCTCGAAATCGTCGTCAAACAAGTCATCGAGTTGAGCTCGTTTCATCCGGAGCGCGACGCCAACCTCAAACTCGACAATTCATCTGCCAAATTGGAAGGAGTAAACGCATGCGAATGCGATCAAGGTATCTCCCTGTCTCGATTTTTGTTTTGTTATTTGTCATTTCCGCTTTCGTCTTAGCTACGCGCTCGGAAGCAGGTTCCGCTCAAGATCCGCAAACACCCCCGACGGGCGCGCCTGCTGGTGGAGGTGGTCAGGAACGTCCTGGTCGACCTGATCAGCAGCCTGAAATCAGACCGTTCGAACGAGTAATCACGAAGGAAGCGAAGTCGGACGAAGGCATCTTCACGATTCACACTCTCAAAGACAAAATCTATTACGAAATTCCCAAGAGTGAACTCGGCAAAGAGTTTCTCTGGGTCAGCCAGATCGCAAAGACAACGGTAGGCGTTGGCTATGGTGGCCAGGCTGCCGGCAATCGCGTCGTGAAATGGGAGCGCAAAGGGAATCGCATACTGCTCCGAAACGTATCGTACGAAGTTGTCGCCGATCCTAAACTGCCAATCTCGCGAGCTGTCCAGGCTGCAAATAACGACACCATCATCATGTCGTTCAACATCGAAGCCCTGGGCAAGGATGATTCGGCTGTAATCGATGCCACTCGATTGTTCACGACTGAAGTGACAGAGTTCAGTGCTCGCACTCGACTGCGTGCGCGCGGATTCGACCCCACTCGATCTTTCATAGAGAAGTCAAAATCATTTCCAACAAATATCGAAGTTGAAGTTTCGCAAACGTACACGTCGCCACCGGACGCAAATCCGGCTGGAGGTGGCGGTGGCCCACAGCCTGCGCCAAACCCATTTGCTCAAGGAATGCGCGCTGGCACAAATGCGACCGTGGTCATGCACTACAGCATGGTCAAATTACCTGAGAAGCCAATGATGCCGCGACGGTTTGACGAGCGTGTTGGCTACTTCACCGTTCGTAATACCGATTACGGCGTGGATGAGCAGCGTGCTCCTCAACGTACCTATATCACTCGTTGGCGTTTGGAGAAGAAAGATCCGAATGCGGAGATTTCAGAACCAATCAAACCAATTGTCTACTACGTTGATCCCGCAACACCAACCAAGTGGGTGCAGTGGATCAAGAAGGGAATCGAAGACTGGCAGCCGGCCTTTGAAGCAGCAGGCTTTAAGAATGCGATCATCGCCAAAGACGCTCCTTCTAAAGCCGAGGATCCGAATTGGGATGCGGAAGATGCTCGATACTCTTGTATTCGCTACCTGCCTTCGACAATTGAAAACGCTTCCGGCCCGCATGTTTCTGACCCGCGAACAGGTGAGATCCTCGAGTCGGATATTCAGTATTACCACAACGTAATGAACCTCTCGCGCGACTGGTATTTTTTGCAAGTCGGCCCGCTTGATGCGCGCGCGAAAAAGTTGCCGTTGCCCGACGATTTGATGGGACGCCTGGTTGAGTACGTGGTGGCCCACGAAGTCGGTCACACACTTGGTTTTCAGCACAACATGAAAGCCAGTGCCACCTACCCGATCGAGAAAATCCGCGACGCGCAGTGGCTCAAGACAATGGGTCATACGCCGACATTAATGGACTATTCACGTTTCAACTACGTCGTTCAACCCGAAGACAACGTACCTGTTGAGGCTTTGATTCCAGGGATTGGCCCGTATGACAAGTGGGCCACGATGTGGGGTTACAAGCCGATTCCAAATGCGAAGACTCCGGATGAAGAAAAAGCAACGCTCGACGCGTGGGCACGTGAGCAAGATACCAAGGCCTACCTGCGTTTCTCTACAGCGGATGCGCGTGGGTCCGACCCGGGTGAAAATACCGAGGCGGTAGGCGATGCTGACGCAATCGTAGCCACTGGATTCGGTATCAAGAACCTGAAACGTGTGGCTGAGATGCTGCTGCCGGCAACAACTCAACCCGGTGAACCATATGACGACCTGGAAGAGTTGTACGGTCGTATGTTGGGTCAGTGGGCAACTGAGTTGAATCACGTTGCCGGTATTGTTGGAGGTTTCAGTTCGCAACAGAAACATGCCGGACAAGACGGTGTTCGCTTCGTCATTGTGCCGCGAGAGAAGCAAGCTGCGGCTGTTCGTTTCTTGAACGACAATGCGTTTGCGACTCCGACATGGGCCATCAAGCCTGAGATTCTACGCCGAATTGAATCATCGGGCGCGATTGCACGCGTCAACACCGCGCAGGAACGAGTGCTCAATTCGCTTCTGAACAATGCTCGCTTCGATCGCTTAATCGAGCAGGAAGCAATTGACGGGGTGGCGTCCTATCGTCCATCCGACTTCATGGTTGATTTGAGGAAGGGTATTTGGCATGAAATCGATGCGGGTCCAATCCACATCGACGTCTATCGTCGCAACCTTCAGAATTCTTACATCGACCTGCTGTCAACAAAACTCAATGGCCGACCGGCCGTTGTCGATGATTACCGAGCGCTGATCAAGGCGGAGTTGCGTGACCTGAGTGTAGCTTTGGCGGCGGCAGCACCACGTGCGGCTGACCGTGACACGCGTGCTCACATTGCCGACGCTCGAGATCAAATTGCGAAAGCACTTGATCCGAAATTTGCAGCGCCGGTGTCGGCAACACCAGCCAGTCCGTTTGGTTTCGACGACGAGGCGGATTTCAACACGTCGTCGTGGACAGCGCTGGAGAACTTCGACGCTCGCGAATGCTGGCCGGATTACGCAATTCGTATCCGACCGAAGCGTCAGTAACGTCGAATCGTCACAACCTGTCGAGGAACGGAGTTCACGCTCCGTTCCTCTTTTTTGTGAAGAGTTCGAATAGCTAATTTAGACACCACAGGCTTTAGCCTCGCGGAGTTTCAATTTCGAGCTACAAATGTGCTAACAAAAGAAAAGACACCAAGGCTTCAGCCTCGTGGAGTTTCAATTTCGCGCTACAAAAGTGTGCTAACAAAAGAAAGACACCACGGGCTTTAGCCTCTGGAGTTTCAACTTCCGCCTCTCTCTTTGTTCATAGAGGCCGAAATTGAAACTCCACGCGACTAAAGTCCGGTGGTATCTTTGAGAGATTTGCGCGGCATGTCCATAGCGCGAAATTGAAACTCCACGAGGCTGAAGCCTGTGGTGTCTGTTCTCATTGCATTTACTTTTCCTGCAACAGGTTTGTTGTGTGTTCAGTGACGCTTCGAGGGGTGGAGTTCATTGACTCAGTTGCGGCGGAAGATGTTCGGAGGAATTCGACTTGATCTAATTGAGGTTGCTCCGCCGGAGGCAGCTCTTGAGGTTGGGGTCGAATGAGCAAGCCGGCAAGGATGTGACCAAACCCGGTGAATGTCGGTATTAACCCTATCAGCCAAATTACGCGCACAACGGGATCAATTTCAAACGGTATGTCGTTAATTATGTGCGGAGGAAGCTTGAGCACCAATACTTGTGAAAGGTAATAGAGAAAAACGGTCAAGCCGGCGCCTGAAAATACCGAAACGATTCCTTTAGTGATGTGATTCTCTCGTCGTTCTGCGGCCGTTTTTTTCTTAAAGTTAATTAAAGCCCGGCGTTCGGATTTGGGTTTTGTCGGGACCTGTGCGATCTCCTGATTCATTCGGTCGAGCGCACGAGACACTTCATCGGTTACCTGATCGACTTTCAGGTTCTTCACCATCTCGCGAATCTTAGGCAGTGGTCCACGGTCGCTACGAGCAATCGCTTCACTCAGGGCGACTNCTTTGCCGATGACCTTGAGGTTAGCGCCGCACGCACGACAGTACTGAAGGGTGGAAGAGGAGTCAGTTCCGCATTGTGGACAATACATAATAGTCGATTGTTGCTCGACTACCCGTGTTAATAATCAATTGCCGAGCAGCCAGTAGGCAAAACGTATTTAGGATGATTCAGGTTCCGTACGTTTTCCACCGAATCACAAAGTGGACTTAAATCGTTGCAAGAATTGTCTGTGCCGCGCTTTTGCCGCTCATCAGCGCACCGTGAACCGTTCCTATGTGGCCCATGCAAGTAGCCTCGCCCGCAAAGAATAGCGTTTCTGCTACTGGTTGGGCGAGCGCTTGTTGATACGCCATACCGTTGACTGGAAGATATGCATAAGCGCCGCGCGCAAGCGGGTCTGTCTCCCAGTTGTGAAAAAAAGTTGACTTGAGCTTATCACCCAATTCACTCTCGCTAAGGCGAAAAATCAGACTTAGCGACTTGAGAGCAGCATCGGAGATCTCCTCATCACTACGATGGAGCAGTTCTGCAGCAGCTTGACCACCTACCCAACCGACGAGAATCGGCTCATGCTCAGGTAATGTTGTCCACCAGGTCTGTAGCGGTGCCTCGGGATAGTGGACAAAACCGAGTTTTGAGAAGTTCTCCACTCCGTTTTTTTCTTCAAGCTTCAGATCTTCCCAAAAGCGATCACTAAACCTGAACACAATTCTCAGTGCGGATCCCATCATCAGTTTGCTGATTGCTGTAAGTTTTTCTTCAGGAAGGGAAGGCCAAAAGCGAATCGATTCGGCTTGGAGTAAACTCAAAGGAATAGTAATCAATACTTTTGAAGCGCTCCAATGTTCATGGGCGGCGACGATCTCAACCATTCCTTGTTTCCACCTCAGCTCGTTCACAACCGTATTTAGTTTGAACAAGGTTCCATGGCTTTCGGCTTTTTCTAGTAGCCAGTTTATGACGCTGTAATAACCCTCAAGAAGGCGAAAGCTCCTATCACCATCTATCGATTCTGCAGCCTTGTTAGCGACACTTACACCATGAATGCCAATTTGAGCACTCGAGGCAGCATGGAAACCTTCAACATATCGTGTCGCCATCTGTTTTGCTTGCGCGGAAACCTCACCGGGCAGTGAATCGAGAAACTCGCGGAAAGATTGATCTGAAGTTTCCTTTCTCATGCGCCCCATCAAGTCATCAATCATTGACCAAAACTCACCGGACTTGGCGAGATGTCCATTAGCGAAGTACCAGTGCCGCTGCGGTACTTCTTCAATTTCCAATTTGGCTTCTTTAATGATTTCGAGGAGTTGGCGAGGTCGGCCATGAATAAATTCTGCGCCGAGCTCGATCGGCAAGCGTCCCTCAGGATCGTGATGAGTGTAGATCCGACCTCCGACGCGCGAACGCGCTTCAAGGACCGCGACTTTTTGACCTGCAGCACTCAGATCGCGAGCAGCAGTTAAACCTGAAATGCCGGCCCCGATGATGACGACATCGAACATAGGTTGACGTCAGTAAAAACTATTCAGGTAGCGTGAAAGTTAGCTAGTCGTCACGATTTTGTTCTTAATCGGCGCCGTGAACCAACCAAAATCCCGCAAAGAATAAGCAAGCTTATCCCTGAGATAAACAATCCCTGTCGGGCGCGAGGTGCAGTGTAGCGCATAACAATTCGATGTTTGCCGGGGCGAAGAAAAACCCCACGCAGAAGGTAGTCTGTTTGATGAATCACTTCCGGTTGTCCGTCGACTTCCGCTGTCCAACCCGGATAGTTGATCTCGCTCACAACGAGCATTGCCGGACGTTCAGCGTTCGACTCAATGGCCAGGCTGTTGGGCTCATAGGCGACGACTTGAGCCGATGAATTCACAAGTGACTCACCCGTCAGTAGCGGTAACTCGCTCGCTGGTGTTTCGACTAGGGCTGTTGTCGCCGGATCGAATTCGATATTTGAATGACCGCGGATCGCCTGGAGTGCCTCATCGGCGCTGACACTCTTAACGTTCGATACCAGCCACGTTCTCGGCAGAGCCCGTCGGTTCTTGAGTACGACAACACGGTTTTTGTGAAAGACAGTCTCCCAACGTTCAGAGCCAAGCAACTCGATGGGCGTTGAGCTACGCGTTGCAGAATCGATCGCCGTGAGCTTCCAGAGAAGGAGCTGAACCCCGGAGACATTTTCAATTTCGATTTTCGATACAAGCTGGCGATCACCAATCGCAATGTTTGACAGGTACCGATGCGCCGCAAAAGAATTTTGGTCGTCACCCACGAAACTATCGAAGATGGCAGGAAGGTGATGAGGAATGTTGTTCCGGAGGTCTGGCCGTTCGTACGCCCATTCAGCTGTGTCTGTCCCGGCGCGAAACTCACGATCGACTGCGTTGCCGTTAGACGTTCGAAGCTTAATGCGAGCAATGATCTCACCCTGCGGTGTGTTGTTGGCATAGGCCAGGGAACTGACAATCGCAAGAGAATCGGTCTGTACATTATGGACACTGAATAGCGCCGTTTCCCGAGGTCTCAATCTGATCGGTGCCGCTGTTGCTGCAAAGTTAACGTTGTTGCGCTCTACAGCTGGATCGAGCGAGTTCCCAAGATCCCAGAATGTCGTTGTGTATTTGGTGTTGAGGATGTCCAGAACATGAGAGTCGGATTCAAAGAGATTCCCGTCAGACGACAGCCCGTGTCGCAGTTGTGAAGTGTCCAGTCCGATGTTTCCCATTGCTCGGCTAAAGCGCTGCAGCATTGCCGGTTCGTAGCCTCCCACGTTTGAAAGTCCGAAGTAGGGAATGAGGTTGAAACTATCAAACGTTTCCGTGACGTGAGGTCCATCTGTGTACACGCGCCCTTCGAGCGCAGGGAACTGTTGGAGATACTTTGTTGCTGGAGCCGGAGTGACGAACTCTCTTTGAGCAACCGACCGGGCGTTTGGCAACCAGAGATGTCTGAACAGAATTTGAGCTTCAAAGAAACAAGCAACGATCACCACACCCCCGGCGAGTACTGCCCGAAGTTTGGCAGAAGATAGTTTCAATGATTGCCACAGTGAGATTAGTAAGACGAGAGTAAACGCTAGCTTCAAAGCAACGTACGAAGTTTCGCCGCCGACTTGATTCCAGTAGACACCGATCAAAATCGCGGTCAAGAGAAGGGAAATCGCGAGCAGCGTTTTTAGTCTACTTGGGGTGGGACGGCTGGCCCAAAACGTTGCTGCACCATCCCAACCATAAGCAGCCAACACACTGAGTGCGAAAGTCCATTCAAAGGAATGGCGCGCCGGGATTCGAAAGAGATTAAGGATGGGAAGTTTGTAGATGAGTGGATATGCGGGGCTGTTGCCGCCCAGCATGAGCACAAAGGCCACTGCCGCTACGATAGTCCAAAACCAAACACGAGCGTCTTTTCGGAAACGAGTGAACGCAAATGGAATCAGTAAGACGCCGAGGAGTGGAACGTATGTAGTCACGTCCACCATGTTGAACCGTGGAGCGATAAATGATTTCCAGCCAGCGCGAAGATCAAAAGAGCCTTCGATGAAAGTTTGGTAGTCGAGACTTTTGCGGATGCTGAGCGACACAGCTTGCCACGTTTCCAGCGTTTGAAATGCGGTGAGTCCGCTCGGGAGCAAAATGCCGCCCAGAGCGACAGCGATAGGACGAAGTCGATTTCGCCACGTTGGTTCGTCATACGGAATGAAGGAGAGCGTAATACTGTAGGCAAGCGCGAGAATACCCAGGTAGAGAAACACCTGT
>QHXL01000693.1:1861-2823 GCA_003222935.1 Acidobacteriota bacterium | reverse complement strand
TCGATCGTGCCCGCCTCCACTCCTCGAAAAAGCAAGCGCAGCAGTTTGACAACATACCTGACGAGAATTACCAAAATCAGAATGAAGAAGAGTTTTGGTATCTCGTGTTTTACCGCCTGCCAGATGACATTTAGTGGTCCGATGACGTAGGTGAGCAGCTGACCGGCGTAGTCGCGCGTGCCGGGAAAGAAACTGAACACCACACCAACGTAAAAATAGATCAGTAAGAGAACCGCGATCAGGCGAGGCAACTTTAGGGAGCTAAGGATTGCCGCTTTGATTTGTTGCGAATGAAGTTGTTCGTATTTCTTGAGGAGTGCACCAGAGTCTTTGTCGATCCACGCTAACAAGCGAGCTCTGGAAGACCGATAAAGTTTTTGAGTCAAGACTAACAACGCCAGAAACACAAGGGTTGTAAACAAGGCCAGTGCCGAAGCTTTGACTATGTTTCGAGTACTGTGGTCCTGTCGGTACTGCTGGATTGCGGTCTTGATCTGTTGGCCACGTTCAGTCCCCAGTTCCTGGCGACTTCGTCCTTCTGCCTGCGCGTCGGCGTCGAAGATTATCGTGATAATTACTTCGCCTGTAGATATGTCGGTACTAATGTCCGTGTCGCTGACTGTGATTGACTCACTTCGAAAATAGGGATCTTCCGCGAGTTTCCGAATTCGCTCTGCGATGCCTTTTGCCCGGGCTTCAGGCGTGACGGATTTAACGGTAGCTCTAACGTAAAACACGGTTCGTCCATCAAGGACGACTGGAGCAGGTTGTTCCGGATTGGTCGGAATAGACTGACCGAAAAGTGTGCCGGTGCAGATGGCTAAAACAGCAATGCCCAAGAGACGGATTGGAATCTTGGTGGTCCTTGACATGAAGAGCGGCTCAGTTCAATGGAGTCGTGATCAGCAGAGCTAGTCAGAGTGTCTTTGGAATTAGCAGATCCATCGTTCTTCACTTAAAGC
>QHXL01000693.1:518-1822 GCA_003222935.1 Acidobacteriota bacterium | reverse complement strand
AAGCGATAAGAAGGATGCGGTCACCTGGACTTAAGGAAAATGAGGCAACCGCATGCCTTCCTTGCAGTGCAATAGCTGGCCACAACACGCACCGCACTTGAAAAAACAGTGGCTGATGGCCGTCTCACACCCTGGTCCGGAAATCCCTTACTCCCATCGCCCCGCTCAACCATTAACCGAAATCTTACATATCAAAGAAGCAACTGCTACTAGCAAAAGTGCTAGTTAACCAGAGCTTGCAACTGTCTCATGGTCCCGGTTGCGTTGCTCATTTCCCCCGTAAAAGTGACAGTTTTTCTGTTTGCCGATGCTGCATAGAATTAGTTCCATTTCGTGTTGGCGAATCATTGACTGTCTCCCGGCAGTAGTCGGACTTGGCTATAGAGAAGGTGAACAATCATGCTACGAGTCACTACAACAATCCTGATCGTCCTTGTCGGTCTATCATTATTTCTTTCAACTTCACCCCTGCGTGGAGTGATCACTGGCGATGGGTTTAATACCGCTCATGCCGCGTCGTTGCCGCTTTTCCAAAATGCTGTTGCAGCTGCGGGGCAGCCACATGATCGAGGGTGGCCGCGTGGTTACAGCTTTCCAAGTGAAGCTNCAGGTCGCGAGTTGGGATAATCAGAAGCATATGGTCGCGCTTGCTGCGGTTTCTTACGTGGCGAAGGGTGAGGCGAAGTCGACGCTAGGAACGATCAAGATTGAGGCGGACACTTCGGTAGCATTGGAACAGCGGTTGGTAAAGTTCTCGACCTTAAAAATCACGGAGGCTAATTTTCAGACTTTCTCAAAAGAGCAGACCAGCGAGATCACGACCGAAATTGAGAAACAGATTCCTGTTGAAGATCGAGTCATCGGTCTCGATCGAGTGCTGGGCCAGGTAGGCAAGAGTGCTATCAATCCTAAAAACGTTACAGGTCTAAAGAGTGATCCCCCGGCGATTTTCATTACGAGTTCACCAGCAATACTCCTTAGTTTTGATGGAGACCCGATCTGGAGTCCTATTAAAGACAATGAGTTGAAGTTTGTAGTGAATACAAACTGGGACGTTTTCCAACACGCGCCGACCAGCCTTTACTACCTCCGTAACGACACTACCTGGTTGAGAGCTACTGATCTGAAAGGCCCCTGGACTATTACGACCAAACTGCCCGACAGCTTCAGCAAACTTCCCGATGACGACAACTGGAAAGACGTTAAAGCGAGCTTGCCGGGTAAACCCGGAGGAACTGCGCCGACGGTCTACTTCAGCAACCAACCGTCGGAGTTAATTGCTATTAAAGGTGCACCAGAGTACG
>QHXL01000693.1:0-508 GCA_003222935.1 Acidobacteriota bacterium | reverse complement strand
GAGTGATCTATTTCGCATGGGGAAAGATGGTCCGGTGTATTACCTGGTGTCGGGCCGGTGGTTCCGAGCGCCAAACTTAAATGGAGGTTGGACGTTTGCCACTCCAGAACTACCCGAGGACTTCCAAAGAATCTCGCTCGAACATCCACGTTCACGCGTACTTGCGTCAGTACCCGGAACTCAACAAGCGGCCGAGGCAGTTGTGTTAGCGCAAGTGCCACAGATCGCACGTGTTAACAAAAAAGAGATTCAGGCTCCCGAAGTGATCTACCAAGGTGACCCCCAGTTCGAAAATATCCCCCCGACTCAGTTGCAACGTGCAATAAACACAGACAAAGAGATCGTTCTCGTCGGCAGCACCTATTACATGTGTTACCAGGGTGTTTGGTTCATGGCGAATGCACCCAAAGGTCCGTGGTCTCTTGCCACGTCCGTTCCCCCCGAGGTTTATCAGATCCCCGCCAGCTCTCCGGTTTACGACGTTACGTACGTTACGGTCGAGGAGGAT
>QHXL01000050.1:32157-32597 GCA_003222935.1 Acidobacteriota bacterium | reverse complement strand
TTTTTGTTTCGACAGGAGATCAGTGGCTACCAACTGCAGATAGTAATTTCCCGGTTCAAGATCAGCAGTCAAGCGCATCACACTTGAGACTGCCAGTCTTTGCAGATCCTTTTGGTTGCCAGCGTCCACTGACAGAGATGGCCCGGTCAGCACTCGTTTCCCATCGCGATATAAAAATGGCTGTACCGCGACCTGTGGACGTTGCGTTGCCGGATCGAGACTGGCGTTGAAAATTTGAGCTGAAAACCGAACATTCATTCCCGAGGTAAAACGACGTGCAGTTAAGTCAAGGTTCGGACTTACGCTACTCTCCTGCGTCATCAATATTCCGGACAGTGCAAGTTGTTTGTTTTCCAGATTGGGCACCGAAACAAACTCGCTTGCAGAACCAATTCGAGAGGTCGTGAGATCTCTTACCGCTACTCGCATTTGATAAGAAC
>QHXL01000050.1:26535-32031 GCA_003222935.1 Acidobacteriota bacterium | reverse complement strand
ATCGCCGAACACCATTATTCGAACCTGAATCGATGCCTGTCGGGAGCCATCCGGGTTTTGAGTGAAACTTAAGTCCTTGGGATCTATCGATAACATCGATCGCACCAACGATCCCGAAGCGTTGTTAACAAACAGCGCAGTGAGATCCAGGTTAAGATCCTGAGCGCCAAAGGGTGACATCAAAGCGACCATCGTTTTATCACTTGGCGAACGTTTTGTTTTTGCAACTTCCTCTTCGCTCACCCCGAAAAATCCGAATCTCGTACGGAGGCTCATACCCGACTTCTTAACTTTCGCCTTGAGGTGATGAAACGTCCGATTGAATGTCTCATCCGTCGGGCGATAGCCAATCAGGTAGTAGCCGCTCTGCTCTTCCATGATTCGATCTAGTTGAAAGTCGTTTGAGTTACGAACAAAGAACCCACCGGTCTGCTTCGCAATTAGATCAGCTCCTTGACGTCTATAGAACAGCAAATCAGAACGCTGGGAAGAGACGTTATTCACCTGGGCAGCCACCTGACTGGCACTGCCTGAGAAAGTGTCCTGGGCTGTCGGCCCGGTGTACTGCAAGCCCCCCGAATCTACCGTGTAGATAACGACCGAAGATCTGATTGCCTGTTCTGCAATTCTTCGTAGGAGGAAAGAGAAATTTGTGTTGTTTGAAATGTACGGTGCCGGGTATCTATTCCCGAACCTGTCAGGAGCGGTAAAGTCTTGCTCTTCTTCTGGCAGGCTATCTGAGAACACAACCATCGATTTCCGGCCTGGCATCTCGCCCATTGCTTCGACGACAAAGCGCAACGTCTGCAACGAATTTCCATATGTCATGCCGCAGGGCGGGTAATACCTCGTCACTCCTCCATGGGTAAGCGGAGGAAATACCGTGACGCCCACTCTGCTGCATACATTCCACCTAACCTGGCTCAACGCCCTGTCGATCAAACGACGATCGTTTGTGAACTGCTGTAACGCCCCAACGGTGCCACTTGTTCGAATGATTGCCACCAGATCATTCGGGTCGAGTTTTTCATTCACAAACTTCCGGAGTTGTTTCCTCACCGAGCCCATGCTCTCCGCCGACAAACCAAGATCGTCCACCACAAGCGCGATAATCCGGCGAGGATCTTCAACGCGTGGCGTTCTAATCACGGCGGGTGGAGCAGCTTTGTCCGGCGGCTGCCTCGTCACTGAAGTTGTAGCGTTGGGAAGGTTCGAAATGTACGCGAAGCTGGCGATTTCTTGTTTGCGGCCATCTTCAAAGATTTCGAAATCTTCAGCCTTCAAGTCTTTCACGTATTTTCCGTCTTTGGTTACGACGGCGTCGACCTGGACCAGGTTGGTCGTGATCTTTACGACATCGTCCTGATCATTTGCTGTTGGAGTTGACTGTGTTGCGGGCGCCTGCTGTTGAGTCTGAGCGAATGATGTCAGTAAGAAGCAGGTGAGAAGCAGAAGCGCGAGGATCGACCTAAGCCTCATGACGGCGATCTCCTAAAAAGAAATCGATGCTAGGGAGAGATCAATTCCAGGGGGAATTGCGTCGATGTAAAATTACTCGAGTTCGAACATTCTAAAATTTCGTTCCTAACTACGGATCGCGCCTTCGGCGCGGTAGTTCGACGGGGGAACGGCCGTCTATAAATATGTCGCTCCTAACGGAGCGAGGTCAACCCGATCTAATCAAACTGGAATGTATTGGTTCCTAGATTGCTGCCAGTAATTTCTTCCACCTGGTCCACGCTTCGTCGCGTGCTTTCTTATTGCCTTTCCATGCGGTAAGGGCTTTCTCGTAATCAGCAGTGGCTTTGTCGTCGGTTTCTTTGACTCCGGTCGCGGTGGGCTTTGTTGGTTCCGGCGCCTCACCGGCTCGCATGAATCCGTGACCTGCACCTTCATAAGTTACGGGATCGAAAGTCTTCTTCAGTTCCGTCATCGCAGCGCTTGTCGCGGGAAGTGTCGCATTAATACGAGCGTCATTGCCTGCGTAAAAACCGTATACCGGTGCGGTGATCTTTGCCAGTGCGGCTTTGTCTGGCACATTTTCGATCGCCGGCGCAGAGCCGTAGAAAACGAATGCAGCTTTTATCGTCGGGTTGTTGGTGGCGTAGCGAAAAGACTGACTGCCGCCCCAGCAGTAACCGGTGACGACGACTTTGCCATTCGAGGCCGGAAGTTTCGAAACGTAGTTGGCAATCGCGCTCAGGTCGCCGGTGATCTGATCCGGCGGCAAATCACGAATTGCTGCACCTACGCCCTGGCGGTCGAGTGAGCTCGTGCCTCCGCCGTTTGGTCCCAGGCCCGAAAGTAGATCTGGGGCGATCGCGATGTAACCGGCTTCAGCCAGTTGGTCGGTTAGACTCTGCACCCAGTCGCTCATGCCAAAAATTTCGTGAATCACGATGACGGCCGTCGCTTTGTTTTTAACTTCCGGATAAACGACAAAGCTGTTGACTTCACGCGTGCCGTTCTTAACCTTGACCCATTCCTGGTGGCGGGAAGATTTAGCCAGGCGTTGCTTGGCCCATTCCTGCGTCTCGACCGCGTCGACCGGTGACGCTGGAGTTGGGTGGTGATGTCCGCTCATGTCTTGCGCGCGGGCGCAACTCGAAAAGATAAACAAGCCTACAACCAGGCTGATGATTGTTTTCATTATTTACGTCCCCCGACAGTTTTGTGTTGATGGAAAGAGTGGGACTTATCCTACTCAAGTGATGAGAAATGGACAATAGAAGGAGTCATCCGGATGTCCGATATGCTTTAGAGCCTCTTGCAAAACTCTCATTCTCGTTGTTGTTCAGCGAATCTGAACACTGGGATACCACCGGCTTTAGCCGCGTGGAGTTTCAACTTATCGCTAGGAACCTTGTGAGACAACTCTGAGATACCACCGACTTTAGTCGCGTGGAGTTTCAATTTTCGGGCTCACAACCAACAGTAACGGGAGACATTGAAACTCCACGCGGCTAAAGCCGGTGATATCTGAGGCCGTGTTACCTGTGGATGTTCTCCCTTGTCTGAATATGTTCTGGGCGTACGCCAATTCCTACGAGGTAGGCGGGAATTCTCCTCAGTATCGGAAAGTAGCGGAAGAGTTTCAGCACCCAGGGGACCGAAGTCTCTCGAGTGTTTTCAAGCGCTCGACTCAGCACCCGCTTTTGAATAAACACCTGCACTCCCTGGATCACTCGAGTCGGAAAGAGTCGACGTTTCTGGACCATTTCAAGATCGGCCGTGGTGACTCTATCGCCAGCAAGTTTATCGGCCAGTAGATTGGCGGTCGCAACCGCATCCTGGATGGCAAGGTTTATCCCAACACCGCCAACAGGCGACATTGCATGAGCAGCATCGCCGATACAAAGCACTCCTGGTCGATACCACTGCAACAAACGATCAACGGCGACAGTTAAGAGCTTGATGTTGTCCCAATTATTCAACTCTTCAATTCTATCGCGCAGGAACGATGCAACACCGAGTAGGTCCTGGTGAAAACGGTCGAGACCTCTTTCTTTTATGTCGTCAAAGCTCCCCTTCGCTATCACAAATCCACACTGCCAGTAATCGCCGCGATCCAGCATGACCATGATCTTGCCGCGACTGAATCTTCCCAGCACCTGACCGGGATCGCTCGGTAGACGTCGAACTCGAAACCATAAGACATCGATCGGTGCGCCGAGTTCCTCAACCTTCAAATTGGCCCGCTCCCGCACAGTTGATCGTCGCCCGTCGGCGCCGACCGTCAGCGAGGCACGAATCTCTAACGGTCCGGCCGGTGTTTCTGCTTTTACTCCTGCTACTCGATCCTGTTCATAGATCAAGTCGACCACCTGCGCTTCCATGATTACCTTAAAGGTTGGATAGGTACGCCCCTTGTCTGCCAGGAAATCAAGAAAGTCCCACTGCGGCATTAGTGCGATGAATTTGCACCTGGTTTTGAGATGGGAGAAATCGCCAATTGGAATTGTCTCATCGCCTATTTGACCGGAGAGTTGGACCACTCGTTGGTGAGGGATTTTGAGAAACTCGTCGAGCAAGCCGAGTTCATAAATAAGTTCCAGGGTGGAAGGATGAATGGTGTCGCCCCGAAAGTCGCGCAGGAAATCTTTGTGCTTTTCCAGCACGACGACTTCGACTCCGGCGCGCGCGAGCAGAAGGCCCAGCATCATCCCTGCTGGCCCGCCACCCGCGATACAGCAACGCGTTTCAAGTAGTTGCGGTCCGGAAGAATTTTTCATTTAGAAAACGAAGCATACCAGTTATCTGTGATTGTTTAGTATCTGTCTGGTTGAGTCCGGGGCTTTTTTGTTGCCAGGTTTTTATTGCGCCCTGCTGGCCCACCTCGTGTATTATGCGCACGCTTTTTCAACTTCCCGGATTGGCCCAGAAAGGGTCTCGAACATCATGAGAAACTTTTCGTCAAAATTCCCCTATTTAATTTTCTGCGTGGTGTCTGCTCTTTTGCTGATTAGCTGTGCAAAAACTGAGCTGACAACGAACCGTGATGCAACAACACCGACCGCCTCACCCGCTGCAACAACAACGACAACTACTACCGCCAGCGCCGGCGACGTGGGTGTGCCTGAGTGTGATGCATTCATCAAGGCTTATGAGGCATGCGTGAAGGAGAAAGTGCCGGCCCAGGTTCGCCCTCAATTTGAATCGACTTTAGCGACGTGGAGAAAGACCTGGCACGATCAGGCAGCTAATCCACAAATAAGGGCGGGGTTGGTGACCGCATGCAAGAGTGCCCATGAACAGGCCAAGACAACAATGAAAGCTTACAACTGCACCTTCTAGAATACTTGTCCGATATGCTTCCGAATGTCCGATATGCTTTAGCTTGTCGTTCCGAAAGAAGAAGGCGGTCTAATTCTCAACATTCGCTCTCTGATAGAACGGCTCTTATATATAGTCACGACAAGCTAAAGCATATCGGACATTTGAGCGGACATTCGGAAGCATATCGGACATTTTATTTGCTCATTGTCATTATGGCGGCGTAGGTTTCGATACCATCCCAAAGATTTTGTAACCGAATGTTTTCGTTCTCTGCATGCTGATTGTTGTCGTAGTTAGCGATTGGAACTGACAACGTTATCGTCCTTAAATTCTCTGTAATCACCGACAGCGGCAAGCTACCACCTGACGTAGGAAGCAACACGACCTTCGCTTTAGAAGTCGACTGCACAGCTTCGATTAGCGCCAGCGAAATGGGCAGATCCATTCGTGTCCGTTCGGCGTTGTAGCCTCCGGAACGAGCATTTACTTTTGCGATCAATGCATAGGCAGCGCGCTCTTCATCATTCGGGCTGCGATCGATGACGTAATAACCTTGCTTGCGAATGTGCTCGATCAGACGTTGCACCTGTCGTTTGTGATCGTTTCCCTTCACGAGTCGCAGGTCCAGCACCGCAGCTGCCGTAGTGGGGATGACATTTCTAGCCAGGCTGCCAACGTCGCCACTACCGAACCCATTGATATTCAACGATGGAATATTGA
>QHXL01000050.1:7539-26351 GCA_003222935.1 Acidobacteriota bacterium | reverse complement strand
CCGGCCATCGTCGTCTTTCATCGTGGCTAACAGACGCGCGAGTTGCATTGCCGGATTATAGACCCAGTTGCCATAGTGGCCGCTGTGCAGTGGACGCTTAGCTCCATAGACCATCACATCGACGTTGACGTCGCCGCGAGCACCAAAGACAACTTGCTTTACCCCCGACTGATGTACCGGTCCATCGCAAATGATCCATGCGTCTGCTTCCAGTAAGTCTTTGTTGAGCTGGATGATTTCGCCGAGGTGGGCCGAACCTGCTTCTTCCTCGCCTTCAAATACAAACTTGATGTTTGAAGTTGGCCCAATCGAGTTTGCTTTGAGTGCATCGAACGCCGTGAGGATCGCCATTACGCCGGCTTTGTCGTCTGACGCTGACCTGGCGTAAAGACGCCATTCAGGATTTAGGGAATCTCCGGGTGCGGGAGCGGGGAGTATCTTGCCGTCAGCTTCCAATGCTGCTGAACGAAAAACCGGTTGCCACGGCAGCGTTCCAGTCCATTGCTTAGGGTCCGTTGGTTGACCGTCGTAGTGCGCATAGAGAACAAGCGTTCTGCTCGCGCCTGGGGTTTTCCATTCTCCATAAACAAGCGGTGGTGTGTTGGGAGTTTTTGCTTCCAGGAGTCTTGGATTCAATCCGCGCTGCTTCATCATCTCAACTATCTGTGCGGCGTTCTTACGAATTTGCGCGTTGCCGGAAGTGATGTTTGGAATTGAAAGTAGAGAAAGAAACTCGCCCAGGATCTTGTGTTCGTTGGTTTGGCGAAAGCTCCGAACACGGTCCTGGATCTTTGTTTGGGCGACGACTGTCGAGGGAAGACAGACGCATAGGAGAAGCAGAGTTCGAAACATTTGGTTGCTCGCTCAATAGTCAGTACCGAGCGCGGTAGCGCCGGGTTGGGATTAGAACTGTAGTCTAAAACTGTAACGAGCGGATTATGGGGTAAAGCGTGGTCTTGTGAAAGGTGACTTTGGAGTAGGGTTTGATCTCTGTGGCGCTCTGTGGCTCCGTGACTCTGTGGTGAAACTCCGCCTTCACCACAGAGTCCACAGAGACACAGAGACTCACAGAGAAATTAACTTATTTCACTACGCCGCTGTTGTCTATGGCGGTGTAAGTGTCGGGCATGAGTAAGCCGAGCCAGGGATCTGAGCGCGGAGTGATGAAGAGTTCGGCATAAACTTTCTCGTTGAACTTTTCAATGTCCGTGCGAGTTGGATCGCGAGAGAGCCAGGCCAGTAGCTGCGTGTGCATCCTGTATTCGTTACGCACTGTGTCGAGAGCAACTGAGTGTTGGAACTTCTCGATCAAGGCGGAAAGTACTTTTGGCTCCAACTCCGGATTCTGCTTCCTGATCAACGCGATGCTGCGATCATCAAGCACTGCATCGGCACTATGAAGCGCGGCGATCTTTAACCAGGTAGATTCATCCGTGACTCTTCCTAACGCCTCGGAGCCCGCAGTCATGGCGCGGAGGATAGTCCGTTCAGTAATAGCTTTCGTGACAGCAAGAGGCATGATGCTCAACGCTTCGCCGTCGTTTCCAACTTCGATCATCACACCCTCTGGCTTTTTGACGCCGAGCTTTGTGATGTCGTTGAGCCAGCCCACGGAAATCTTGTTGTTGAGCTTCCGATAGTATTCGTTTAAGAAGTCGCGTTTTACGATTTCGGATTTGCCCTGCAAACTTTTGAAGAGTGTTTCAGCGTTCGCCAAACTTCTCGCAAAAGCCTGTGGCCCATAGACGCCCGGCAGTGCGTCAAGCGGTTGGCCATCCGAGTTGAGGATATAGTGAATGCTATTTCCCGTTACGGTGCGTTCAAGCTTACGACCATCGCCAAAATCGATTGTGATGATTGGTACAGGTCGCACCGATTGCCAATGAAGGACAAACCGGCTGCGAAGCAAAGTCGAAATTTCAGAGTTTGAATAGAGTACCGTGCGGAAGAACCGACTATTAGCGCAGCTCAACTCATCAGTGAGCTTACCGAGAAGACGCAAAGAGAGAATCGGCTTGCCGGTTTCGGCTGAAACTTTTTGCGCTTGTTGAATGTCCGTGTACCAGTAGAGACCCGACAGGTAGCTGTTTCGCTGCTGGCTAACTGCGTCCAGCGCCGTTGTGATTCGTTGCCATTCTGGAGTTGAGGCCAGGGTCGGATTAGCGATGTGATTTGCAATTGCAGAGTCATACGCGCGCAGCAAACTTTCCAGACCAGCTGGGCCAAGCGCCCGCAGTTCTGCAATAGCCGGGGCTGCTTCTTCGTTTCTTTCGGATGCCGCAAGCGTTACCAGGGTATTTATTGATGATTTGGCGAAGGCTACCTGGGCGGGAATAACGAGAAAGAGGAGCGAAAGTAAAGAAAACTTGACTCTCATCGGGACCTCCAAACAGATTGGAATTGCTGTGAGCTTGGGGAAAGTGTCTGTTTGAGGAGGTAGCCGGGTAGAAAGGTTGTCTGCGAGGTGTGTTCGCGGTTAGAAACGATTCCTAAATTCTTTCCCTGGCCTTTTCAATTTCGCTGCCAATCTTTCCGGTAATCATCAGCGCTATCATCTTGTAGTCAGCCAGAAACGACCACAGAGGATACTTGAATGTCGCCGGTCGATTTTTCTCAATGAGGAAGTGAGCGAGCCAGGCGCAGCCGTAGCCAGGAATGAACGCTAAAGGAAACAGCCACCAGGGCCCGGTGGCGATAAGGTAGATCAGCAAAGCGATGCTGGTGGTGGTGCCGATAAGGTGAAGAAGGCGTGTGCCCGGTTTACTGTGTTCGGTTACGTAGAAGGGCCAGAATTCTGAAAACGACTTGTAGCGAGTTTCAGCCATCTCTCGGTCTCTGGTTAAGAGAACAACTTCGAAAAACCTTCTCGTGCAACCGGCTCAACTTCGGTGAGTTTCAAATTCTCTTCTACATGCGCGACTCGACTCATTCCCACCAGCGCTGTCGTCACTCCCGGAGTGGAGCGCACAAATTGAACGGCCGTTTGAGCGTCGGTGGCAAGTGAACCAAGTGGTTTACGAACGGAGTCGGGAAGGTCCTGGGCCACGCGGCCTTGCAACATCGAAGCACTGGCCACAACAGTGATGTTGAATGCTTCGGCAGCTTCCAGAGTTGATAGTTTTTGGTCGCCAACTTGTTGGTTGACGAGTGTCAACGCCTCAGGCATTGCCAGATTGAAAGGCAGCTGAATGAAACGAAACCCATGATTCTCGCCACCGACTCTCTTTGCAGCTTCGACCATCCGCGACAACGAATGATAGTCCTTCGAGTCAGGCGTCACTCGAAAACCATTCCAGGTTGCCACACCGTAAAAGGTGAACTTTCCTGACTTCCGATTCTTCTCAAGGAGTTCAAACGCCGCAGTAATTCGATGGAAGAACTCTTCTTCAGACACCTGGCCCAACTGCGACTCCGGATTGTGGATGTAGTAAACATCCAACGATTCGAGATCGAGGTTGGTAAGCGATTGATCGAGTTGGTTCTGAAGGTATGCCGGTGTCATACAGTGACTGCCGCCGATGAAATCATCGAACGTCGCAATGCCCGGTTTCACAAATGTCTCCTCGACAAGGGGGGCGCCGCGTCGAGCGGCAGGTAGCCACCCGTGGTGCAGATAACTAACTCCTCGCGCGAAAACCCGTGTTCGTCCTTCAACTTCGCGAGGGCTTTTCCGATCGATCGCTCACTTCGCTGGAAACGGTAGTTCGCGGCGGAGTCGATAACGTTCGTTCCGAGTTGGACCGCGCGCACGATGGCATCGGTATAACTGTCGTCGGTCGCCGCGTTGGCGTTTCCGAGATAGGTACCAATCCCGATTGAAGAGAGAATCAGAGTCTGTTCCCTGCGAAAGTGATGTGGTGCGGCGTTCTTGAAGCGAATGGCGTAACGAGACGTTCCTTCAGGGGTGGCGAAGCCGTTCATTGTCATGGTTGGTCGGATGTTACCATTAGGATATGACAATGTCTCACTTCCTTAACTGGCATGACTTTGAAGGTGTTAATCCGGAGAAGTTTTTCAAAGCAACTCTGTGGCAGGGCGAGCACGTCATGATTGGAATGAACTGTCTCGAACCAACTCAAACGCAAGCGGTTCACGCTCATGCCGGCGCTGACAAGTTCTACATGGTACTCAATGGGAGCGGTACCTTTACCGTGGGTGACGAGGAGCGGATTGCTGGGCCAGGTACAGTTGTAGTGGCGCCTGCTGGTGTGCCGCACGGCATCGTCAATACCGGCGCGGAACGGCTTTCAGTGCTTATCGCGATCGCTCCCGGGCCATCAAAGAGCCGGGCATTAACCGGAAATGAGTAAAGTGACGACTAAACTTCGGACCAGGTCAGCCCTCGACGTCTCTGCTGAAGCACTTGATGAAATTTCAGCGCAGGCGACGAAGTTAGTTGCTGAATATTTTACGAATGTCGCCGAGCGTGATGTGCTTGCTCCGAACCATGCGGGCAAAACGTCCGCCCGGGTGAATGCGCGACTCGAAGCCGACGGAGTTCCGCTTGAACGACTTATCGAAGAGTGTCAGACCATTATTGATCTCAGTCGTCACAATGGACATCCACGTTTCTTTGGTTATGTAGCATCGCCTTCGACGCCGATTGGCGCTTACGGCGATCTGATTGCTTCATCGCTAAATGCAAACATTACGTGCTGGCGTTCCGGACCAGCCGGTACAGAGATCGAGAAGATAGTTGGCCGGTGGTTGGGATCGTTGATTGGTTACGACGACGATGCTAAAGGTCTGCTGACGAGTGGCGGGTCGATGGCCAACCTGAACGCGCTTTTGATTGCGAGCCGAAGAAAGTCCGGACCTGAAGCCGCGCGGAAAGGACTGTGGAACTCAGGTCCACCGCTAACAGTCTATGCGTCTGATGAAGTCCACATGTCGATCGCCAAGGCGGCAGACATACTTGGTTTTGGACGTGATCACGTAAGAACAGTGCGGACTGACGAGCGGCAGCGCATTGACGTCGTTGACTTGCGTGCACGGATTGAAACGGATTTGCAGCAAGGGTTTCGACCCTTCTGCGTTGTTGCGAGCGCCGGAACTGTAAACACCGGGGTAGTTGATCCGCTCAACGAGGTTGCTGTTGTCGCACGTGAGTTTGATCTCTGGTTTCACGTCGATGGTGCTTACGGCGCGCCGGGTATTCTGGACGATGGCAGTAAGGATCTATTTAAAGGACTCGAGCTGGCAGATTCCGTTTCACTCGATCCGCACAAGTGGCTCTATGTTCCAGTCGACGCTGGTTGTCTTCTGTTTCGCGACGAGGCTACTGCGAAAGCGGCGTTCAATACCGAAGACGCTGACTATATTAAGGTGCACGGACTCCGCGACGACGAAACTTTTGCTTACTGGGACTATGGCGTTGAGCTGTCGCGTCGGTTTCGTGCATTGAAAGTTTGGCTGACGCTTAGATATTACGGCGTACGTCGAATTGCAAAAGCGATAAGTGAAGACATTGCGCTCGCTGCATACCTTGGTGAGCTTGTTGAAGACGCTGAGGATTTTGAACTGCTATCGCCGGTGGAGTTGAGTATTTGTTGCTTTCGTTATGTGCCAATGCACGGAGACTTTGATCTCGATCAGTTGAATGCGACGATACTTGCCGCCGTGCAAAAAGGTGGACGAGCGTACGTCTCAAACGCCACGGTAAAGGGCCAATTCGCATTGCGCGCGTGCATCACGAATTTCAGGACCACGAAGTCTGACATCGATGAGACGCTGAAGGTTATTCGAGAAGCAGCAGAGCAGGTGGTGAACTCTCGATGAAGTACGATTATGAACTTCGTGTCGGGGTGGAGCTTGCGCGTGAGGCAGGCGGCGCAATTCTCGAACACTATGAAGGCCCGCTCGATATTGAACAGAAAAGTTACGACGACGACGTAGAACCTGTGACTCAAGCGGACAAGATCGCGAATGAATTGATCGTAACCAGGCTTGCCCGCGAATTTCCTGACGATGGAATTCTCGCCGAAGAGTCGATCGATACTCAGCGACGTTTGAACAAGTCACGCGTCTGGATGGTTGACCCGCTCGATGGCACAAGCGGCTTCATCGCGGGCAATGGCGACTTCGCCGTTCAGATCGGGTTGGTCGAGAACGGGGAATGTGTTGTTGGCATCGTTTATCAACCACTCACCGGTGTTCTTTATCACGCGGTACTGGGATCAGGTTCCTGGGTGGAATCACGTGAAAGCGGTCTTGAGCAGGTCCATGTTTCCGAAAAACAAACTCTCGGCAGCATGCGTCTCGCGGCAAGTAGATCACATCGCAGCCCGCGTATGAACAAAGTCGTATCGCGACTGGGTTTCAAAGAGGAAATTCAAAGAGGATCGGTTGGCATAAAGATTGGTCTGTTAGTCGAACGCCAATGCGACGTTTACATTCACCTGTCACCGCGAACCAAGCAATGGGATACCTGCGCGCCGCAGTTGATCCTCACGGAAGCAGGTGGACGTCTGACCGACCTCTTTGGCGAACCACTCAACTACAACGTGCCCGAAGTCCAAAACCGAAATGGCCTGGTGGCAAGCAACGGAGCTTCGCACGATTTAATCATCGACACGCTGGCGCCTCTGCTCGTCGAATTTGGCAGACACCCGGTCTAAATGTTCGATAGACTGCGAACGTGATGCCCCTTCACGCTAAGTACAATCTTACTTACCTGCCTTATTGCCTGATACCTCTCTTGTTGCTCGCGGTGCTCAATTATTGGAACGGACTGAGAACTGTTGATAGCACCTTGAGTTTTCAGGCGCAGCATGATCTCAACTCACTGTCAGGTGAAATAGATCGACGACTTCAAAACGAACAGTCAAATCTTCGACGCGCGGCATACTCGACGCCTTTACGCGAAAGGCTAGGGGTACGAAGAGTCGATCCAAAAGCAGAGTTTCCTGGTGCGCAAGACCCGGGCGAGGATTTCTCGACCAAAGGTGTTTCCGACAGTCTTACTGATTTGCTGCGTGGTTTCGGACGCTTTCAACGGCTAGCAGTTTTTGATCTAAAGAGTGTCTCGGTTTTTCAGTTAAAAGTTACCGATCAACTTTATCGAATTGATCCACCGGTTGTTGTCCTCAACGGTGGGCCAGTCACGCCTCCCCAAATTACGATCGGCAAAGAAAGCGTCGTAGAGTTAAGAGGTTCCACTCTGCGCTGTTCGGTTCCAGTTACAGCCATTCAAAATACAGACGTCGTAGGCAGCCTGGTCGGAGAACTCGATCTAACTGAAGTTATTGCCGAGGCAGCACGAGTGTTGGGTGCGAATGAGAATTCATCAACCTCGCAGCGATCATTCGTTGCGGCTATCGACTCGTCAGCTCGTTTTGTCTACCACCCAACGCAAGCTCTTAACAACAAGGTTGTCAGCAGCGCGCTTCCGGAGTTTCTGCCGATTGCTGAAGCGCTCAGCAGGAACCAGTCAGGAATGCAAACCTTTGTTGCGGCTAACAACCAAATGTTCATCACGGCTTTTTCCCCGCTCCCGCAATGGAATTTTGGGCTCGCTGTAGGTTACGACCGGTCTCAATACACACAACGAGCACACTCCTGGGGAATCATTGGTCTAACTCTCGCGCTAGCTGGTGGTTTGACCGGCGCATTGCTTCTTTCTCATCACGTGCAAAAGAAATCACACGGAATTGAACGCGTGGAGGAAGGCCTGACGGCGATTGCCAAGGGCGAACTCGATCGTCGTATCGAATTGAAGTCGAGTGATGACGCCCGGGTCATTGCCGACAGTATCAACCTGATGACGGAGAAGATGCGGGCCCAGATTGCACGCGAGGAAGAGTCGCGACAGTTTCAGACATTTGCGCGACTGTCTGCCATGCTCACACACGATCTGAAAAACTCGATCGAAGCGCTTTCTTTGATCGTTGGCAACATGGAGCAGCATTTCGACAACGCTGACTTTCGTGTTGATGCGATGAAGTCACTGACCAGCGCGACTGACAAACTCAAGGCGCTTGTGGCCCGCCTTTCAAGACCGTTAACGAGTTTGAGCGGTGAACATCCACGACCTAAGAGCGTCGACCTCATTCCGATAATCAAACGGGTTGCTGCCAAAACTGCCGAGCCTTTGCGCAGCAAACATACGATTGAAACGAACCTGCCCAGGCATCTGTTTGCCTACGTGGATCCCGACCGCATCGAGAACGTGATTGAAAATCTTATCCTGAACGCAATCGAGGCGATGGCTGAACAGAACGGCAAACTTTCGATCGACGCGGGTGTCACCACCAGGGGAGCGGCGATGTTTTCGATATCGGATACAGGTCCGGGACTGAGTAAAGAGTTTATCCAGTCTCGTCTCTTTAAACCGTTCTCGACAACGAAGAGAAATGGAGTTGGACTAGGGCTTTACACGTGCCGCGAGATTGTTGAAGCGAGCGCCGGACTCATCGAAGTTGAGTCGAGTGAAGGTGCTGGTACGACTTTTCGCGTCGTGCTACCATCAGCCTCTCACGACTCGCGTAACTAAGAAGGAGTGCGGCATCCCTTCTTCTAAACATTCCGGTTGCGCAAGTTCCCCTTGCGGTTCCTGCCCGGCATTATTTCCGTAAGTGGACAAGTGTGCATCTCTGGAAGTTGAGTTTGCGATAAATGACTAGTGCGGCGCAGGTCAACGGGACAGTTCTGGTTGTCGATGACGACGACTCTGTGCGCAGTGGACTATATTGGGCGCTCAACACTGACTACAGAGTTTTGCAGGCGTCATCACGGGAAGAGGCCTGTGCACTAATCCACGAAGAAGACATTGAAGTTGTGGTAAGTGATCTTCATTTACCACCACACATAGATGATATCGGTGAAGGTCTCGCGCTCATCGATGTTGCCCGCGCACAAGAACCGCCATTACAGGTTGTAGTAATCACCGGCAGCGACTCAAAGCGAGCAGCGCTTGAAGCTGTCCGTCGTGGCGCCTATGGTTTTTTTGAAAAGCCCCTCGACCCTGCTGAACTTCTGCACATCGTTAACCAGGCCGCGCGTATGCGTCTTCTCGAGATCGAGAATCGACGTTTACGTGAAGAGCTTTCCAGACCTCCCGGTTTCATACACTTGCTTGGCGCAAGTTCCGCGCTCGAAAAAGTCTTGAAGCAGGCACGCTCAGTTGCTGCTACCAGTGCGACTGTCTTATTGAGCGGAGAGAACGGGACCGGCAAAGAGATGCTGGCCCGGGCGATACACGAAGAAAGTCCGCGTGCGTCGGGTCCGTTTGTGGCGGTGAGCTGCGCCGCGCTACCTGAAACACTAATCGAGTCAGAACTGTTTGGTCACGAAAAGGGTGCTTTCACTTCAGCAACACAAACTCGTAAAGGAAGATTTGAATTGGCGAACGGAGGAACGTTGCTGCTCGATGAGATTGGTGATCTAAGTCAGACGGTCCAGGTCAAGTTGCTGAGAGTTTTGCAGGAACGTTCTTTTGAAAGAGTTGGTGGTAACAAAACCCTTGCGGTTGATATCAGATTAATTGCAGCGACGAATCGGGATCTCGAGAAGGAAGTGGAAGAGGGCCGATTTCGTCAGGATCTGTTTTTCCGGTTGAATGTTGTTCCCCTGGTGCTGCCGCCGTTACGTGAACGTCAGGACGACATCCCAATTCTTGCTGCTCATTTTGCAGCGAAGTCTGCACAACGATACGGACATGCGACGCCGGAGTTGTCGGCAAAACTGATCGACGTACTGCAGGAGTATGAATGGCCAGGTAACGTCCGGGAGTTAGAGAATTTAATGGAGCGGCTGGTCGTTTTGAGTAACGGCGAAGGACTCGGTCTCGAATTCGTTCCGGAAAAGATGTTGCGTATTTTGCCTGGGATAGACTCTCAAGATGAATCGACATTAGAAGGCGCTGTCGAGGCAGTTAAGAAAAAAATGATACTCGGCGCGTTGCAGTCTGAAGGCGGTAACAAAGTGGCGGCAGCAAAGAAGCTAGGAATCAGCCGCTCCTACCTCCATCGTCTGATCAACGATTTCGGAATCTAATGTCCGATATGAAAAATGTCCGATATGCTTTAGCTTGTCGTGACGAAAGAAGAAGCCGGCCTGATACTTAACATTTCGCTAGCTGATTTAATCCCTTTTTTACAGAGTGACGACAAGCTGAAGCATATCGGACATTTCGGACACCCTCACTTGAACCTTTCCTACCAATACCCCATGATGCCTAGTCGGCTATTCGACCATGGCGAATCTGCAACAACGCTTACCTGAGAACGTGCCAGGTGATTTCTTCGTTGATTCCACCTGTATTGATTGCGACACGTGTAGTCAGCTTGCACCCACAGTTTTCCGCGATCACGGCGAACAGTGCAGTGTTCATCATCAGCCGGACAACGAACACGAAACCAGGCTGGCGATGATGGCCCTGGTTTCGTGTCCGACGGGATCGATTGGCGCCACCGAAAAACATGATGCTCATCTCGGCATTGATGCGTTTCCGATGCTAATCGATGAGAACGTGTATTTTTGCGGTTTTACTGCTGAGGCTAGTTTTGGTGGTTGGAGTTATTTGATAAAGAGGCCGGCAGCTCAAGGCGGCAACGTGTTGATCGATTCGCCGCGTTTTGCCTCGCAGCTTGTCAAACAGATCGACCTGATGGGCGGTGTTGCGAGCATGCTGCTCACTCATAAAGACGACATCGCTGCGCACGAATTGTTTCGAAATAAGTTTGGCTGCACACGGGTCATGCATAGATCCGATGGTGCATCCCGACTTGGAGTCGAACTCATTATTGACGGTGAGGACCTGATCGAAGTTGGCGAGGATCTAGTCGCGATTCCAACGCCGGGTCATACACGTGGTCACGTGGTGTTTCTTTACAAGCGTAAATTTCTGTTCACTGGTGATCACCTGGCATGGTCTCCCGCCCGGGAAACACTGACCGCTTTTCGCAGCGTCGCATGGTATTCCTGGCCTGAGCAGATTCGATCGATGGAGAAACTTTTGGATTTCGATTTTGAATGGGTGCTACCCGGACATGGCCAGATGCATCATGCTGAGCCAGGTGTTATGAAGGATCATCTCAACCGGTGTATTAGTTGGATGAAGAGCTATTGAAACTTACTGTTTGGAAGGGCTGATCTAATGACAAAGAACACGAAAATTGCTCTCGGATGTGGAGGTGCCGGATGTTTGGGATTGGTGGTTGTGATTGTTGCTGGCGTTTTGATTTGGTATCTAATGCCAACTCGTACCCGCTCCACCTACAATTTCAATACAAACTCCAATACCAATAGAAATTCGAACGCAAGTACTAACCGGAATTCAAACAGCGACAGCAATTCGTCGAACTCATCGAACTCATCGAGTTCTTCGAGCTCAATGTCGGACGACGACAAACATAAGCTTTATCAAGCGGCGACGCAGACTGCTGATGAGGCGACGCTTCGGCGCGTTTCAGTAAAACTCGGATTAATGAACGACGATTACACGCCTGGAGATGATTACGCGGAATTCGTCAAAGACCACGTCGTCTGGGCTTTCAGTAACACCGACTTTATTTCATCGCTCAACACAAAAGAGAAAGCGGTAGCTTACGTAAACGCACACTTTCCCGAATAGAGCCTGGCAAGACAAATAACAAAACTCAACGAAGAAAGTACGAAGTACAAGCTGCTCATGGATCCATCTCGAATTCGAAATTTTTCTATCATCGCTCACATCGATCACGGTAAGTCGACGCTCGCCGATCGACTACTCGAACTGACCGGGGCGTTAACCGAACGCGAGATGGAGAACCAGGTTCTCGACAACATGGACCTTGAGCGTGAACGCGGAATCACAATCAAGTCCCATGCTGTCAGGCTCGATTACAAAGCACAGGATGGTGTTCTTTACACGCTGAATCTGATCGATACTCCCGGCCATGTCGATTTTTCTTATGAAGTGTCGCGTTCGTTGTCTGCCTGTGAAGGTGCTTTATTGATCGTCGACGCATCACAGGGAGTTGAAGCTCAAACGCTCGCTAATACCTATCTTGCGATCGAAAACAATCTCGAGTTGATTCCCGTCATCAATAAAATTGACTTGCCAGGGGCGGAACCGGATAAAGCGATCGAACAAATAGAACACTTCATCGGGTTGGAAACACACAATGCAGTTCTCACCAGCGCTAAGACCGGTGAAGGGGTTGCTGAAGTACTGGAAGCGATTGTTCGAGATGTCCCGTCGCCCAGGGGTGATCCGTCAGCTCCTTTGAAGGCCCTGATCTTTGATTCGTGGTACGACTCTTATCGCGGAGTGATCGTTCTGTTTCGTGTTATTGACGGGTCGGTCCGCACTGGAATGAAGATCAGGTTCTTCAACACAGGTCGTGACTATCAGGTGGAGACACTTGGCGTTAATCGACCGCGACCCACTCCGATTGGCGAACTTGGTGTTGGTGAAGTCGGGTTTTTGACCGCGTCGATCAAAGCGGTCGCCGATGTCCAAATCGGCGATACGATAACGGAAGCTGCTCGACCGACAACGGAACCGTTCCCGGGATTTCAGGAAATAAAACCGATGGTTTTTGCCGGTCTATATCCGGTTGATACCAATCAGTACGAAGAGCTACGTGATGCACTCGATAAGTTACGACTAAACGACGCTTCGTTTTTTTACGAGCCTGAATCCTCCGCGGCACTTGGGTTTGGCTTTCGTTGCGGCTTTCTTGGTCTCTTGCACATGGAAATCGTGCAGGAGCGTTTGGAGCGTGAGTTTAATCTCAACCTGATTTCGACGGCGCCGGGTGTTCGTTACACCGTCACCACGACTGATGGAGTGGTTAAGGATATCGACTCACCTGCGAAGATGCCCGATCCGGGTCGCATCGTGAAGATTGAAGAGCCAGTTATTAAAGCGGTGATACTGACGCCAGACGATTACCTGGGTGGAATATTGCCGTTGCTTGAAGAGAAGCGAGGTGTGCAAAAAGGATTTGAGTACATCACCGGAAACCGGGTGATGCTGACTTACGAATTGCCACTCAACGAAATTGTGCTCGACTTTTACGATCGCTTGAAATCGGTATCACGTGGATACGCTTCTCTCGACTACAACCTCGCCGGCTATTGGGAGAGCGACTTAGTCAAACTCGACGTAGTCGTCGCTGGTGAGCCGGTAGACGCGCTTTCGTTAATTCTTCATCGCAGCACCTCGCAGACCAAAGGCCGTGCGTTAGCTGAAAAGATGAAGCAGTTAATACCGCGCCAACTTTTTGAAGTGCCGATTCAAGCGGCAATCGGTAACAAGGTGGTTGCCCGCGAAACCGTCAAGGCGCTTGGCAAAAACGTAATTGCCAAGTGCTACGGTGGCGACATCTCGCGCAAACGCAAGTTGCTTGAGAAACAGAAAGAGGGCAAGAAGCGAATGAAGAAAGTCGGGCGCGTCGAAATTCCACAAGAGGCGTTTCTCGCAGTGTTGAAGGTGAATGAATAGACCTGCGCGAATCGGTTTCGTCTTCCGTGTTGTCTTCCACACCCACATTGAAAAGTACCGATCGTGCTGAACACGAACTGTTGCTGTGTTGTGTCCGACCGCAAGTCGATTCTCACGTAAGTGATCGGATTCGCTCGCTCGTCGCTCAAGACCTGGATTGGGAATACCTATTTCTATTAGCTCGACGGCATTCGGTTGTAGCTCTGCTCTATTACCGTCTCCAGGAAACAGCCGCAGAGATTGTTCCGGCTCAACCGTTCCAGCGACTTCAGAAATATTTCCAGGACAACGCAGCTCGTAACGTGATCTTTAATGCCGAGCTTTCCCGGTTGCTCGCAATGCTTGGCGAAAATGGCATTGAGGCGATTCCCTACAAGGGCCCAGTCTTAGGGTTGTTTGCGTACAACAACCTGGCGCTCCGACGTTTTGTGGATCTGGATGTAATGGTGAAGAGGGAAGACGCGGCAAAGTCGATCGACTTGCTTTTGGCAGACGGTTACGAGGTCTCGAAGTCGATCAACCTTAGTCAGCGTAAAGTCTTACTGCAAACTCAGCACAATCTTCAGCTCCATCGCAGCAACCGGCAGTTGATTGTGGAGTTGCATTGGGAAGTTGCTTCACAGCTCTTTGTGTCGTCGGTCCAGGCTGATGATCTCTGGGGCGGTCTGGTCCCAATCGAAATAAACGGCGTTCAAAGCAAGACTCTTTCGACGGAAGACTTGCTCTTCTCTCTATCGGTCCATGCCTTAAGACACGTCTGGGAGAAACTGCTGTGGATTTGCGACCTGGCCTGGATCATAAGTCGGTATGACCTGGATTGGTCTATTCTTCTTCAGCGAGCGAGATCCACAAAAATCGAGAGGAATTTTCTCCTGGGCTTACAACTGTGCAGGAGACTTTTAGGTGTCGCTCTACCTGATCATGTTGTTCAACAGATCGAAAGGGATTCTTCCATCGATAAGCTAGCGGATGTTGTTATAGAGTTTTTGCTGAGCGGTACCGAACATATTCCAGCTTCGTCGTTACAGCACTTAAAATTCAATCTGTTGGTGCGTCCATCCTGGCCGGCGCGGGCACGTTATTTCCGGCACATCCTTAATCCGACTGATGGAGACCTCACTGCAGTTTCCTTACCTGGATCCCTATCTTTTGGTTACTACCTGATGAGACCTTTCCGCCTTTTGTTCAAAACCGGAGGGCAGATTCAAAAGGTCCTTTTCCACGGCAAAAATGGTGACCAGTAAGAAAAGAAAACCGGACCGAGGCCAACAGCCGTGACCCGACTTTATTTGTTAATGTTGTGTGTCGCAGGGATTTAAACACAGAAAACAAATTGACGCTCTGTCAAAAATTTTGTTAGTCTCGCGCTCAATCACGGGGTGTAGTTCCGCTTCTTCTTTTGACAGTTGTCGTCTCTGCGTGAAATTGACGTATTTTTTCTCGCGTGCTAGTTTCACTGTAACCAGTCTCAAATCGATATATCAGTCAATTTAGAGACAGCGTACCTTTGGGATTACTCTTCGTTATATAAGGAATTCTTGCTTGAATATTAATCGTTTGGGTTCTAATTGTGTTCGAACTATCGGGTTGCTCGTTGCAATCGGACTGCTTTCGATCACCGCAATCGTTGGCCAAGAACCGGCCAGGCCAGACCCGGCTGATAAGTCAGCCAGTCAAAAGACTGAAGCATCACCTCGCAATGAGAAAAACACCCCCAAGCCGCCTTTTACCCTCTCGGTAAAAACTAAGCCAATTCTCAACCTCAGTTTGAAGGCCGAAAAGGCCCGACTCTCTGAAGTGGCTGAGGAGATGGCTAAACGGCTCAAAGTCCAGGTTTTCGTTGGTACGTCGTTAAAGGACGAGCTCGTGTCAATTGAATTCAGCGAGTTGACTCTGGAACCAGCCATGCAGTTGATGGCTCCCGCTGTTTATATTGATTATGAGATTGATTCAGGTTCAGGGATGCCGAAGCCTCTCGGGATTTTCTTCTACGGCGAGAATCAGGGTGAGCCACCATTGACGGCTGTTATTCCCGGTTCTACACAGTCGCTCTTGATTGAAGGCGACACCGAAGATGGCGTTGAACCCCAAAACGACGACCAAAAGAAGAAGCAGGAAGAACAACCACTTCGTGTCCATTTTGAAGACAACAACATCAGCGTTAAAGCGAAAAAGCAGCCTCTGCCCTTGATACTACTCAAGATAGGTGAAGAGCTGGGCATACCGGTAGATATCCAATACGACACGAAAGAAACCGTAGACACCGAGATCACAAAGCTGTCAGTTGAGGATGCGGTCCGTAAACTGTCACCTAACGTTCGACTTTTTCTTCGTGCAGATCTGACACACGCGGAGAGACGAGTACTGCGGTTGGTCTTGACTGATCCAACCAAGTCAGCACAACAGGGTCTGTGAAGCACTAAAACCCCTTGGTCATTTGCATGGTTGGGATTTTGATTGCCATTGCATCCGGTCAAGACATAAGATAATCACCCATATTCTAGGAGGCGGCGAACCTTGGCTAAACAAAACAGTTCTTCAGTGCAAGATAAGTCATTAACACAATTAGAAGTAAACTCGAGTGCGGAACCCATGACGACTTCGAAAAAGCAGTTTATTGAGCCTGAGGTTTCAACTCCGGTCGATGTGCTCGAAGCGACAACGTTCTTCCAGTCAGTTAGCAGCGGTTCAACTAACTAACCCGGGTCAAATTCCGGAGTTCGATTTTGCTAACACGACCGGCTACTAAGATGTTCTATACAGTTGCCGGTCGTGTTGTTCTTATCGAAGCTCACGACGAGTGGTCCGTTGATGCCGTCTCGGCGTTGTTTTCGGGCTGGTTCCTGGATCCAATCTCAATCGACGATGCTGCCGCTTGCGATGCGACCATTCGAGTCCATTGCGGAGTTTCGTCGCCCGCCATACCTTCCGGATTATCAAGCTTTGAAATCGCCCTCGGTGGCACTTGCCATACGGATAATCGGTCCTTTTACATAGAGATTGATGGGTCGCTGGTGCGACATTGCCGCACCGGTTGTGGCCCAATTGCTGTCGCATGCGCTTTCACCCACGTTGAGACGTTGTCACGTTTTCGAAATTCATAGTGCTGGAGTTGTATCTCCGCGAAGTAATCTTGCAGTGATGATCGCCGGTCCTTCGGGGAGTGGGAAGTCGACATTAACTTCACTACTCGCCCGTTGTGGCTGGAGTTACCTTTCCGATGATATTCTCCTGCTTCGCGAAACTGAGCAAAATATTGAGGCAGTACCCTTTCGACGGTTCTTCGCACTAACAGCAACGACAATTGCCGCCGCAAACATTCAAGGCTCAAGCGTCGTGCGATCGACAAAAGAGCGAATCACGCCGCAAGATCATTTCTCCTCGATACAGGTTCAAACTGCCACCCCCCGAGCGATCTTTTTCACTTCGGTTGCGCAAGAGCAGTCCAGTCGAGTCGTGCCATTGACGGCGAAAGAATCAATGACAAGACTTTTGCGCCTTTGTCCCTGGGCTTCGTACGACAAGCCCACGTCAGTTGAACATCTTCGAGTGCTGGGTCGACTGGCTAATTCAACCGCGGCTTTTGAGTTGCACGCAGGCAACGATTTGTTGGAGCAGCCAGGCCGTGCGGACCAATTGGTCCATAGCGTGTTTTCAGAGACAGCATTGTCATATGGCACATAACGGGTTCGGTGCAAAAAGAATAACTGTTGAGCTGACAAACGTCTGCAACTTGCATTGCAGCTATTGTCTGCGCGATGAAGACGCGCTGTACCACACTCCGGCAAACTTCCTATCACCAGATCTTCTGCAAAAGATAATCGCTGAAGCGCGCGAGTCGATCGGTATCACGGCGGTCGTGTTTACAGGCGGTGAGCCAACGCTTCATCCCGGTTTCAGCCGTATTCTTGAGGTTTCGGAAGCTCAGGATGTGAAAGTGAGCTTTGTAACTAATGGCTGGCACTTCGAAAAAATTTGGCCCACTGTTCTAGCGCATCAACAAACAATTACTCACATTGGGTTCAGTCTCGATGGCGCGACTGCTGAGAGTCACGATGCCTGGCGCGGTGCGGGATCTTTTGTCAGGTTGGTGCGAGCTTTTTCGCGTTGCTTTGTTGCGAAGATTCCCTTTGTTATCAAAGTCGGGATCCGTCGCGATACGATTCCAAACCTCGAACAAATAGCGTTGTTCGCCGCCCGCATGGGTGCGTCCGCCTTAAATTTCTCGCACATCATGCCGACTTCGAACGAGGTGGAGGCCGCTTCCGCGCTTACGTATGACGAGCGTGCGCAGGCCGATCAGGAGATCGCAAATCTTTCGCGCATCTTTAAGATGAATATTGGAATTGACGTTGGTTACCACAACCTTGATCCGGCGCCGCCATGTGCCGCACTTGCTGGAGTGAACTGCAATGTCGACTATAAAGGCAGACTCTCTCTTTGCTGCAACCTTTCTGGTTTTCGTGGCTCCGCAGATGAATTGGATGTCGTGGGCGATTTAAACAACGAACACTTTGCTACGGCCTACTCGCGTCTCTCTCAAATCGGCGCCAGGCAATTAGAAGCTCGTCGTGAACGTCTCGAAGCCGTCGATAAGCAGTCCGTTATTGACCCTTATGTTAGTTCACCTTGTCTCTTCTGCCTCGATACATTTGGCAAACTTCCCTGGCGCGAAACGCATTTGCCTGTTGGCGTCACCAGAACCCTTCCTGTTTTGCAAAGTTCTTGATTAAGTTAACTGAGCAGAGCGCGCTGCCGCTTGCCTGAGACGTTAGCTCCAGATGATCGACTCCACGGACATTACCTTCACCACACAACCCGAACAGTTAAAGTCGTGGCTTCCCGTCGATGCAGTTATTGATGAAGGGCGTCCCGCATTGACGTGGATGGATTTCTCCAACGTGGTTCTGACGGAGCCGTTTTTTCACGAGACCGTCGAACGTCTCTCCGCTGTTCAGACACTCCCCGCGCAGCTCACAGAATTAGACGCCTTGCTACAACTCGAAAAGATTTCGGATCACCTGGAGCCATCCGCCTTTATTTTTCATTCGTCGCGTTGTGGGTCGACGCTGCTAGCTAATGCTTGTCGAGCGTTAGACGGGTCGATTGTTGTTAGCGAAGCGCCGGTTATCGATAAGCTAGTCAGCAGGTTTTTTACAGATTCCGGACCCAACTCTGGAAAAGAACTGCTTTACATGGTCCTTATCAAAGCGGCGATAAGTGCATTCGGTCAGCGTCGATTGGGAAACGAAAACTATTTGTTCGTTAAGTTCGCTTGCACAAGTTCGTTACAGATGAGTCGGCTCAGACGGATTTTCCCAACAGTTCCATTTGTTTTTCTTTACAGAGATCCGGTCGAGGTGATGGTTTCGAATCTGCATTC
>QHXL01000050.1:2862-7475 GCA_003222935.1 Acidobacteriota bacterium | reverse complement strand
TGCGCGCGAGTGCTTGGCAGGTTTTTTAATGAGGCAGACAGTAACCGCGCAAATACAAGTTTGATCAACTACGCCCAGTTAAATTCGAACATGATTGTTGAGCTCATCAGATCTTTTGGTATCGAACCGTCTATCAGCGAGACCGTTACCATCCAGGATGTAACTCGTCTATACTCAAAGGACCCCAATCGCACGCAGACTTTCGTTAGCGACAGTGAGTCGAAACGATCTTCTGCGTCTCCACTGGTAATCGAGATGGCGAGTAAATGGGCGATACCTTCATACGAACGTCTTAATACTTAGAACTAATCATCAGTACTTAAAAGAAGGAATAGGAACCCAAATAGATGCACGAACCTCGGCTGGTGCCGCAAAAAGACATTGTTTATACCGATTTTCAGGGTACTGGCGGAATTCTGGTCGACCTCAACACCAAACAGTATTACCAGCTCAATGAGACGGGTTCAATCATTTGGCGAAGTTTGGAAAATGGAAGCTCTGTGGGGGATATAGTCTCTGAAATCAAGCGTATCTACGAGGTTTCCGACGAACATGCGCAGGCTAGCGTCGAGAAACTATTGTCTACCCTCGAATCAAAAAAGCTCCTGCAGCGAAGTTCATCGTAGCTCCACCACCCGGCAAGCCCACCACTGGCCTAATGGCCTCAAATCTACCCCATTGTCGAACATTTTTTGAAATAGACCAGCAAAAACTAACAGATTCGTTTCGCTGTTTAATCCCGTTGACTCTGCAGAGACGGAAATGTTAGGTTTCTTGTCGGAATTTTCGTTTAAGTTTTTTGGGGCCAACCATTTAAGGAGAGTAAGAATGTTGAAGTCAGTACGGTACTTGCCGCAGTGTGCCTTGGCGGTGGTTTTGATTCTCATTGGACAAGTGGCGGTTTTTGGACAAGATCAGGCAAATACGTCGCAGCCTAAATCTACCAAAAGCACGTCGACCAAATCTAAAAAACGAAAGAAGAAAAAGACTTCTTCGACGTCGTTCATCATCCTCGGATCACCAAACCAAGCCGCTTCAGTCGTTGAAGTACCCGCCACTGCAACGTTTGAATCACCAGTCAGTCAGCCTGCTGCTCCCACAATTCGAGCTGAAAAGTCTTCCGGCATAAAGATCTCACCGAAAGGCTCTTTGCCACCGCCTGGAGTTGCAACCGCCGGCCAGATAATCATCAGTGAATTTCGCGTTCGAGGTTCAGGCGGCGCGACCGATGAATTCATAGAAATCTATAACGCCAGCGGCTCTGATCACACTGTTTCCAGTGCCGGAAGCGGGTACGCAGTCGCAGCTTCGGATGGCGTTGCCCGCTGCGTAATTCCTAACGGTACGGTGATCCCAAACAGAGGGCACTATCTCTGCGCCAATAGTGTGGGTTACAGCCTCGCGTCGTATCCAGCAGGTAATGGAACTACTGCAACTGCCGATGCTACTTACACCACAGACATTCCCGACAATGCGGGCGTCGCGATCTTCAATGTTTCGAACCCTGTAGATTTTATCCTGGCGAACCGTCTTGATGCCGTGGGGTCAACGTCTGAGGCCAACACACTCTACAAAGAAGGCACTGGATATTCGGCGCTTTCACCCTTCTCGATCGACTACTCGTTCGTGAGAGACCTGTGTGGAAAGCAGGGAAGCATTACCACCTTTGGGCCATGTACAGCCAACACACCTGTTGATACTGACAACAATGCGACTAACTTTTTCTTCGTCGATACCAATGCATTTTCAGCTGGGGCAGGTCAACGATTGGGAGCGCCCGGGCCGGAGAATCTGTCGTCTCCGATCCAACGCAATGCTAGCGTTTCAATAGATTTACTTGACCCATGTGCCGCCGCAGCAGCGCCACCGAATCGGGTTCGTGATTTCACCCCGGGTCCTTCTGCCACCTCGCAATCTGGAACGCTGGATATCAGACGTACGCTCACCAATAATACGGGAGGAAATGTCACGCGTTTACGCTTTCGAATAATCGACCTGACGACGTTTCCAAACCCATCGGGAATCGCCGATCTTCGCCCGCTTACGTCTCCAGACGTCGCCGAAACTGTCGATCGGGCTCCCTGCGGAAGTGGAACGAGCAGCGTGACTGTTCGTGGAACCACACTAGAAACACCACCTACACAGCCGAATGGGGGCGGGTTTAATAGCTCGTTGTCTTCCAACACCGTCACCCTGGCAACGCCGTTAGCAAATGGCGCTACTATTGATGTTCGGTTCCTTCTGGGTATTCAGCAAACCGGCTCGTTCAAGATTTACTTCAATACCGAATTGCTTCCGTAGTCGAAGTTGTTTTTAGGAGAAGTAAGGGGAGGTGTTGAGCCTTCCCTTTTTCTTGTTTAAAGTGCCTTACTTCGGTTGCCCTGGAAGTTTGCGAAAACGGATCTACCGGGCGAAGCGCTGATCATAGCGCCTCGCTTTTTTTGTACAGTCAATTCATTTACTCTAACCGCCAATGAAAACAAGCCTCTCTGTTCATATCACCGTCGGCATTATTCTGAGTGTCTTTGTCGTATCTCTTCTGATTTTTTCGGTCGAGGGAGTAAGGGCCAACACCAAACCGTCTTGCGTCACTGAACTTCAAGTAGGTGAACGGCTGCAAACTGGTGATATCCCGGTAGCCGTGGCCATTGGCGACTTCAATCGCGATAGAAAGCCAGACTTCGTTGTGGCAAACAGTGGCTCCAGCACGATCTCGATTCTATTAAATGACTCAAAAGGAAGTTTTGTTTCCGGCCCAACCTATAACGTTGGTTCAGATCCACGGAGACGGGCTTCTTGATATTGTCGTCCCGAGTTACAAGGCAAACAGTATTCGAATGCTTGTGGGTGACGGCACTGGCCGTTTCTCGACGTTGCCGGCAAGAGTTGTAGGAAATGGACCAGTGGCGGTCGTGCTTAGTGATTTTAACAACGACAAGAACCTGGATATAGCCACCGCCAATTCAAAGAGCAACAGTCTTTCAATTCTGATCGGCGATGGACATGGCGGATTTGCGACACCACTTTCAGCGCCCGTCGGTGTCGAGCCTTTTTCCCTGCTGTCAGAAGATTTGTCGGGAGATGGATTTGTCGATCTCCTCACAGCGAACCCTGGATCTGGTGATCTCACCCTGGTAAAGGGTGATGGCGCCGGTCACTTTTCAACTCCGATTCGTTATGCGGCAGGCAAGAAACCTTTTGCACTTGCCAGAAGCAATAACAACATCGCGGCGCTCAATTACATCACCAGCCAGTTGGTATTGATCGACCGTAAGGGGCACAGCTTCGCAGGCGCTCGAGTGTTTACCTCGCCGGTTGCGCCCTTATTTGGAACCGTTGCCGACTTTAATAAAGACGGTCGAACGGATGTGGCGTTAGTCGATGGCATAAGAGGTGTAGTCACGATCATGCTTGCCGGCAAGAGTGGGGAATTGACCGCAGCGACAACGATTGCTCTGCCAGGTGCTGAAACCCAACTATCGTCTCTTTCCACTGCCGACTTGAACGGCGACGGAACCAATGACCTCGTCGTACTTAGCGGTAACTCCATTTCCATTCTGTTGACCACTGGCCCAACTTCTTTTGCCCAGCCAAATACTTTCGAGATTGGGGGCCCCTCCGGCGTGGTGTTGGGTGATTTCAATGGCGATCGAAAGCTTGATGTTGTCGGGACAATCGGAAAGAAGATTGTTGTGATGTTCGGAGATGGCGCAGGCCACCTGGAAAAAGCGAAAACATTTGCTGTAGGTGGTGACGCCATTGCTAGCACTCTTGGCGACTTCAATGGCGATGGAAAACTTGACGTGGCAACTGTAAATCCCAAGAGCCTCAATTTCTCAGTTCTCCTTAATGATGGAAATGGTGGCTTCGCAAAGTCTGTGGATTTTGGCGCCGAGTCGACCGCACGTGCGATAGCCTCAGCCGACCTCAATGGAGACGGGAAACTCGATTTAGTCACGGCCAACGACGTTCGTAACTCAATAACTGTCTACCTCGGAGACGGCAAAGGTGCGTTTTCACGAGTCGGCAGTTATCCGGTTGGGGAGCGTCCCTTCGATCTAGTAATCAAAGATTTGAACGGCGACCGGCGTCTTTCGGCGCGCCACGTAACTACAGCGTGGGTGTTAATCCAACGACTCTTCTCCAGGGTGATTTTAATGGAGACGGTTTTGACGACTTTGTTACGACCGACTACGGTTCCAAAGGTTTGACCCAACTTCTCGGCGATGGAAAAGGAATCTTCGTTGGCGCCTCTCGAAGTTACTCGGCTGGTAGACGACCCTTCGGTGTTGTGCTTTCCGATCTCAATGGAGACAACCTGGACGACGCTGTAGTATCCGACTCAGAGTTGGGCGAGATCAGGTTGTTTATTAATAAGGGCGGCGCATTATCAGTTACTCAAACCCTCAAGGTCGGGCAACAACTTCGTGGTATGGGCGTCGCAGATTTTAATGGTGATGGCCGTGCTGACGTCGTTGTAACAGATTCTGCTGATGACAAAGTTGTCGTATTAATTGGCAAGTGCCACTGACTGGTTTGTGAATAAACTACCCATCGCTCTTGCAGAATTTCTCGGTTCAAAGATACTATCGACCCGTTCTCGTCCTTTCCCG
>QHXL01000050.1:0-2820 GCA_003222935.1 Acidobacteriota bacterium | reverse complement strand
AACGACTGTCAGGTTACGAGTGCGTTCTTAAGCCATTACCAGAATCAGAATACTTGTCCTTGGAGGTTCCATGAAAATTAGCTCACACCGACACCCCTTTTCTCTAAGTGTACGACGCGTCGTTCGATTTGGAGTGTTACTTGTAGTAGTTGTTGCCGGCGTCGCGATCACGAGAAGCGGTTTCGCCCAGAAACAATCCGGCATTCGATTGCCAACGCCGACACCATCTAAAAGTAGCTCGAATGTCTATGCTCCGGTGGAAGAGAAGATGATGGTGTTTCCCCCGATCAACCTTACCGATCTAGCTCGTCAGGAATCACTCGAACCGGCTGAAGTTACGCCGGCTGAGATTCGCGCTATTCATCCTCCTAAGGACGGGCCCACTGAACGACATGGTGTGTCAATCAATACGGAGTCAACAGGCCCAGAGTTCATTACCACTGCTCCTCTGGCTTCACCTACTGGTCTTTCTCCGATACCTACAAAAACTTTTGCCGGTGAGTTCTTGAGTGGCACCACGATCCCTCCAGACACTATGGGGGCGGTCGGCACCACTCACATCGTTACGGTAAGCAACAACATGATGCGATTTCAGACTCGGAACGGTGTTCAGATTTCGAGCTTTTGGACGGGAGTAGCGCTGGAGGGTGGTGCAGCTCCGAACGTATTTGATCCGAAGATCTTCTTCGACCGATTTGGTCCGGGTGGTGGACGTTGGATACTCATCGCGTCTGCGAATGCTCAAAGTCTATCTTCCGCGGTTTTGATTGGTGTGAGCCAAACAGCCGATCCGACTGGTATCTGGAACCGCTATGCGATTGATGCGGATGCTGCTGCGACCGCCGCTACCGGTACGTGGATTGACTATCCCAGCGTGGGCTTCAACAAAAACTGGATCATCGTTAACGAAAACATTTTCAATTATGGTACGGCCGGGGGTGGATTTTGGGGCACGCACGTGTATGTGATCGATAAGGCCAACATTTACACTGGTCCAGTGTCTCCCACTGTCAGTGCGTTTAAGGAAGCCTTTGCGCTGTGCACGGCGCCAGCGGAAGCAAAGTTGGCTTGCGGGTTCACGATGGCACCCACCGTCACCGAGGACAATACAACCGACCCTGCGTATCTGATTGAAGATTGGGACAATAACTTTGGTCAACTTAGACTCAGCAAGGTAACAGGTACAGGGCCGGCGCCTATTTTGACAATTGGGACACAGTTTCCACAGTCAGCTAATTCCTGGCGCTTCAACGCCACGCGTATCGGGACTACTGGCGGTTACGCACCTCAGCGGCAACAGTCGGCCCACCTGGTTTCAGGCACGCGCTTAATGACGAACGACTCCAGAATTCAAAACGCCGTGCTGCGCAATGGTTCATTATGGACCACCCATACGGTGATGCTGTCGACCACGCCTCAGCTTGCAGGTGTGGTTGTCGGTAGTGCTGCCATTCCAGATAACCATTCCGGTATTCAATGGTGGCAAATCGATCCAACGATTGAAACCGCCGCGTCGCAGTTGCCACTTCAACGAGGGCGGATTGAAGACCCTACGGCAAATAATTGTCACGATGGCGTGGGAGGACTTGTCGCGACGCCACCTTGCAGTAGTTCAGCAGCTAATCAGGTTGGTCAGTTTTTCGCCTTTCCCAACATTAGCGTAAACCAGAATAACGACGTGTTGATTGGCTTTACTCAGTTCTCGAATCTCAGTTATGCGGCAGGCGGCTATGCCATTCGTCGTAGTGCTGACGCGGCGAACACTTTCCGCGACCCGGTGATCTTTCGTCCAGGTCAGTCGAACCACAACATTGGCTCAGGTTCCGGGGCAGCTCGCCAGAACCGCTGGGGTGACTATAGTGCCTCGCAAACAGATCCAGTGAACGATACGGATTTCTGGACCGTTCAGGAGTACTCAGGAACCTATAGAGATTTTGGGATTGGCGTTGCGGCTCCGTGGGAAACATGGTGGGCACAGATAAGTCCAACGAACACGGTCCCTTCAACATCAGGGAACCTGATCATCAGTGAGTTTCGCCTGCGTGGTCCACAGGGGGTTCGCGATGAATTTGTGGAACTCTATAACCCGAGCTCAACTCCACTTGTCGTGAGGACGGCAGATAATTCTGATGGCTGGACTCTCGCGTTCAGTAGTAACGGTACTGCCGTTACGGGCGTGGCCGTGATCCCGAACGGAACAATTATCCCCGGCAAGGGACACGTCCTGATGACCGATAATCCCGATAGTACTCCAACCCTGCCTACAGTTGTTTATAGTTTGAGTGCTCATCCTGGGGCCACTAACCCAGCAACTCTGGTGCGTGGTTCTGACAACGACACAGGCTGGGCATTCGACTTACCTGACAATGGTGGTTTGGCGATATTCAAGACGACGACAATTGCTAATTTTTCAGCTGGAACCCGCATGGATTCGGTCGGGTTTTCAGGTATCGCCGCCGGTTTGTTTCGCGAGGGAGCCGGCCTGGCCCCGAATAGCACAACAACTCCGACCGGACAAATGAGCTTTGTGCGAAAAGAAACTACCGGCGCAGTGCAGGACACGGGTGCTAATGAGAACGACTTCGTTCTTGTTAACCCCGTTAATGAGTTGACACCCGTTCCAACACAAGGAGCGGCTGGTCCACAAAACCTGGGTAGCCCAATTGTCAGTTCCTTAGTGCCGGGAACCTTAGTAGCGCCGTGTGCTGCGGCGTCAGCAGCGCCTAACCGGGTGAGAACTGGCAGTGGTAATGCGGGCACTCTCGAATTTCGGCGAACGTTTACAAACAATACCGGTGCTCCGATATCACGTTTACGTTT
>QHXL01000692.1:2117-2483 GCA_003222935.1 Acidobacteriota bacterium | reverse complement strand
GCTGACGAACTTGCCGGCACGAGCCTGATGCCCGGCTTCATTCACTCGAGTCCGGCTATGACTCAGCTAGTCGAAGAAGTGCACAAGATTCGTTCGTCCGATGTAACCGTCTTGGTAACAGGCGAGTCTGGAACCGGGAAGGAACTTGTTGCGCGAGCGATTCACGCAATCTCCTCGCGGCGATCAAAAGTGTTCGTTCCGTTCAACTGTACCGCCGTGCCGAAGGAACTGTCTGAAGGTTATCTGTTTGGTTATCGACGCGGAGCATTTACCGGGGCAGTGTCTGACTCTGCAGGTGTGATTAGAACTGCGGCGGGCGGCACTTTGTTTCTTGATGAAGTTGGTGACCTTCCACTCGATGTTCAG
>QHXL01000692.1:0-2005 GCA_003222935.1 Acidobacteriota bacterium | reverse complement strand
TGGAAGAGATGGTCGCCCAGGGAAAATTCCGCGAGGATCTGTACTATCGTCTAAATGTCATTCGCTTACGAGTGCCACCTCTGCGTGAACGACGATCCGAAATACCAACCATCGTTAATTATTACATCAACCACTACTCAGCAAAGTTTGGCCGTAAAGACATTCAGATCACACCTCAGACCGTGGATTTATTGATGGTGAGCGATTGGCCCGGTAACGTTCGTCAGCTCTGCAATGAAATTCAGCGAACGGTCGCACGAGCGGAAGATGGAGCTGTAATAACACCCGAACAGCTTTCACCGGAATTGAAGCGCACCTCTTCACCGACCACGCCGTCAGCTGCATCGCTCTCTTCGATGCCCGCGCCTAACATTCAAAGTACCGGCACACTTGCTGAAGCATTAGCGGAAGTTGAACGACGTATGATCTCCGACGCACTGCGTCGTCACAACGGCAACATCTCTCGTGCAGCCCGCGAACTTGGTCTAACTCGTCGTGGTCTCTATCTAAAACTCGAACGACACGACCTCAGCGCCAGCGCTTAAGTTTTCGCGGGCGCGCCGGCATCCTCGTCTGCTGTGTGTAATTCCATGAGTTCACACGTTATTCACACTGCTCAATTATTACCTCTTTCATAATGAAGCTTCCGCGACGGATTGCTGCTGAGTTCTTAGCCACTGCATTCTTACTTTGTGCTGTTGTGGGCTCCGGGATCATGGGGGAGCGTTTAGCAGGTGGCAACACGGCCCTCGCGCTGTTAGCGAATACATTAGCAACTGGTGCCGCCCTGGTCGCTCTGATTCTCACCTTTGGACCAATCTCAGGCGCACATATGAATCCAGCTGTAACTCTCAGTGCCGCGATTCTCGGCGACCTCAGTTGGCGTGAAGTCCCTGCATACATCAGCGCACAAATCGTTGGTGCGTTTGCCGGTGTTGGAGCCGCCCACACGATGTTCGGCCTGCCATTCCTATTCGCGTCGCAACATGAACGGTCTGGGATGGCTCAGGTCTTCAGCGAATTTGTCGCAACGTTTGGTTTGTTGGCAGTTATTTGGGGAGTGGTACGAACTCGACCAACGGCTGTGGCTTTTGCGGTTGCAGCGTACATCACGGCGGCTTACTGGTTTACAGCATCAACATCATTTGCCAACCCGGCGGTTACCCTNNNTTACCCTTGCGCGTTCCCTGAGTGACACCTTTGCCGGTATTCGACCAGCCGACACACCGTGGTTCATCATTGCCCAGTTTGCCGGTGCCATTTCGGCAACACTATTATTTCGCTGGTTTCAATCGAAGGGATCGGAATGAACAAAAAGCAACGCGTACTCATTCTTTGTACTGGCAACTCTGCTCGTAGCCAGATGGCCGAAGGTCTACTGCGTGATATGGCTGGTAATCGATTTGAAGTTGCGAGTGCTGGTGTTTCACCGAACAGTGTCCGACCGGAGGCAATTGAAGCGATGAAAGAAGCAGGCATCGACATGTCTTCGCACACTTCGAAGTCAGTAGATCAGTTTGTGGACCAGGAATTCGATTACGTGATTACAGTTTGCGACAACGCAAACGAGCTATGTCCGGTCTTTCCGGGTAAAACGACACGGATTCATTGGAGCTTTGAGGATCCAGCCCAAGCTGAGGGAAATCTGGAAGAGCGTCTTAAGGTGTTTCGAAGCGTTCGAGAAAAGATTCGAGAGAAACTGGAAGTCTTCTCGGGGGCAGAGTAGTCGCGTTAAGCACTTTTTCTGTCGCTGAGTTCCTGCGCAATGTCGGTAATCTTGTTGATGTCGAACGGTTTCGCAATTAGCCAGGTTGCATTTACTTCGTTCTTTTTATCCAAACTGATCGCGTCGGCCCAGCCACTGATGATCGCGAGCGGTACATCCTTAGAACGTTCTCGGATTTCGGCGACCAGTTCCCAGCCACTCATGTTTGGCATACCGATGTCTGTAAATACTGCATCGATCCTGCCCTGATACCTGTCGTAAAGAGAGAGCGCAACATCG
>QHXL01000343.1:525-4642 GCA_003222935.1 Acidobacteriota bacterium | reverse complement strand
GCGCTATCAAATTTGGCAAATGCACGCGCTAAAGTGAGTGCTGATGAACTCGCCGAAGCGCTAGCTCGATCGTCAGTCTTACTCGAATCCATTGAATATGATTTTCTCTCGGGAGCGACAGTGGATACGCGCAAGGTTGAAGACTCGCTGACTGGCCTTGAGCGAATGTTAAATCAAGCGCTGCTCTCCGTAGGCGGGACGTCAGACGTCGAATCGGCAAAGAAGGAGATTACTGCGCAACTAAAACCCTATCGCAGCCAGATGGAGCCCGCCGTCTACAATCACACGCTGGAAAACTTATTGTTGAAACGTTTGCGCGAACAACTTGGAGTTCCACGTCTCAGCCTGTTTTATTTGTAAAGAAAATGTCCGATATGCTTCAGCTTGTCGCGACAAGATTAAGAGGTTCCGTCATAAGTCAATCTAGTGGCGATGAAGTCAGTACCGAAACGCGGTAGCGTCGGGGGGGCCGCCTGGAATTATTCGTCCCATTCGAAGAGCAACCCAACGCTACCGCGTTTCGGTACTGACTTCATCGCCACGAGAATAAGGGTGGTTTTCCAATACCAATGATCAATGACTCTTTCCTCGTCACGATCGAACGCATACTTCCCGGCGGCGTGGGATTGGGCCACCTGGAAGGTAAAACCGCGTTCGTGTCACTCGCTGCTGCCGGCGATCGAGTTCGTATTCGAGTCGATCGTGAAAAAGGGAATCTTCTATACGCTTCCATCGTTGAAATCATTGAGTCGTCTCCAGATCGAATCGAGCCACCATGTCCTTACTTCGGGCGTTGTGGTGGTTGCGACTTTCAGCAGTTGAACTACGCTGCACAACTCAAAGCGAAAGCAGACATCATCCGCGATTGCCTTCATCGCATCGCAGGCCTCGACTTTCCGGATATAACAATCGTCCCCTCACCTTCTGAATGGCAATACCGTGCCCGCGCCACGTGGCAACTCGATTCTTCTGAACAGACATTTGGCTACTACGAAAGATCTTCCCGCAACGTGTGTGACGTGGCCCAATGTGCCGTTTTGGTGCCATCGTTGCAAAGTACACTCGAGCAGGTTCGCAACACGGCTCCCGAAGATCTTCCCGGTCACCTGAAGCATCTGGATGCGGTCGTTGGCGATAACGGAGTTTCGCTTGCGCCTGCTTTTGATAGTTTTCACACTAGCGAGTTAACACTCCGTGTGAAGCACGAAAACTACACCTACAATGCTGAAGCTTTCTTCCAGGTAAATCAGCAGTTACTCGATCAGATCGTCGACTTTGCTCTGCTCGATGTTGCGGGCGACACCGCAGTCGATCTCTATTGCGGTGTTGGTCTGTTTACTTTGCCGTTGGCCCGCAGATTCAAGAGTGTGATTGGAGTTGAGGCGAACCCGGTCGCGACACGATTCGCTCGACGCAACCTTCAACAAGCTCAACTCTCGAACGCGCAGATCGTCACGGCGACAGTCACGGATTGGGTCCGTTCGAATAAGAACAGACCTGACACGGTCGATTTTGTTCTTCTCGATCCGCCGCGAGCAGGTGCTGAATCGGCAGTTATCAAAGGCATACTGGACGCGCGGCCTTCGCGCATTTCTTACGTCTCGTGTGATCCCGCAACACTCGCGCGCGATCTCAAGAAACTTGTTGCCGGTGGTTTTCGAGTTGAATCACTCAGGGGGTTCGACATGTTTCCCCAAACTCATCATGTGGAGACTATTGTTCATCTCGTCTTGTGATAACCTAAGCGCGAACACTTGAACTGCTGACTTACTCACATCAGCAATGAAAACTAAACCTCACGAAAGACTCTTCAGTCATTATCCGCTTCTTCAGATCGCCCTGGCATTTGCAACCGGTGTGTACGTTGCGAGCGCCCGCCTTACCACACTGACACCTTTCTTATTAGCCTGCCTTGCTTGCTCCTTGTTCGCATTGCTGACCTTAATAGCAAAACGACACTCGTTAGCAGGTGTCGGTCTGTTGGCAGCGATGTTCTTTGCCGGTGTCTCATTGGCTGTTATTGAGCAACGTCCCGGCGCTCCCAACAGTCTGAAGCAACTCCTGGAAAAAGATACTGCTGATGGCAAACAGACACTTGTTTTGACTGGTGTGTTGGCTGGACCACCTGAATACGCGCGCGATCGACTCTACCTGACCGTGAAGGTCGAAAGCGTCTCGATGGATGACGCGGAGTTGAAGACAGTTGGACTCGTTAGCCTGCTGGCTACCTTCAAGAACCCAGGGAGCGACCAGGAGTATCGCCAGTTAGGTCTGCGATATGGGGCACGCATTCGTATTAGAACGGCGCTCAACCGGGTCGATCAGTATCGTAATCCCGGAGTGTCCCCGCTCACGGAGTATCTAGATCGTAAAGGCTACGACGCGACCGGAATCATCAAAAGCCCTGGCGCAATCGTTCGACTTGGCGACACCTCGGTCTTCGGACCCCTAGCGTTGCTCTATCGTTGGCGCGAACAACTGCAACACGCTATCGATCACAGTTTTTCTCAGGAGACATCCGGCGTACTTGATGCAGCGCTTTTGGGGAATCGCTACAACCTTTCAAAACCTACTGCTGAGCGATTCCGCGAAGGCGGGACTTTTCATGTACTCGTAATCAGCGGTCTTCACATCAGCTTCATCGGTGGGCTCGCTTTTCTTGTTGCACGAAAGCTTACGCGGAAAAGATTTCTTCAGTTCGTTAGCTCGAATACATTCGTCTGGAGCTATACCTTTGCTGTTGGCGCAGAAGCTTCGGTTGTGCGAGCTGCGTTGATGTTCACAATCGTCGCACTCGGGTCGGTGCTGTTTCGATCTACTACTCCACTCAATGCGCTTGGTGGCGCGGCACTGGCGTTATTAGTCACTCGACCAAAGGATCTTTTTGATCCGTCACTACAGCTGACGTTTCTATCTGTACTCGCGATCGTCTCGATCGGCTGGCCTTTATTGCACAACTTCGGCGCTATCGGCAGATGGCGACCAACTCGCTCGACTCCTTATCCGCCCAATTGCTCGCAACTACTGAAGTCGGCCTGCGAAGCGTTCTTTTGGTCCGAAAGTCTTTGGAAGGCTGAACTTGATCGATCTGCGCATCACTACAGCCTGTTTAAGACCTCGCTTGCCTCGTGGTTTGAGCGAACTCACTTGCAATCTGCCTTGCGATATCTGGTGAACACAATAGTTGTTTCGCTAGCCGTGCAACTCATGCTCTTACCGTTGCTAGTCGTCTACTTCCATCGATTATCAGTTTCATCATTGATCTTGAATGTGGCCGTGAGTGTCTTAATCGCGATTCTGTCATTCGTCTCCCTGATTGCTCTGTTGGTTTCATGTTTAAGTATCACATTCGCGCATCCACTTTTCGCGGCCGCTGATGGCGTCAACTGGTTGATGGTCCACGCCGTCGATCCTTTAGCCAGGATTGGTATGACCTCAATGCGTCTGCCCGAGTACTCCGGTGGCGCCGCATGGTTGTTTTTCCTCTACTACGTTCCGCTTATTGTCTTAATGGTGGCGCTCACTCGCTGGCAGCCACTTTCTGCGCCGCGTTCGGCAGCTTCGTCCAAGAAGGCGACAGTAGTAGTGGCAGCTGCCGTTATGCAGCTGATCCTGATCGTGGTGGTTGTCGGTCATCCGTTCAGCACCAAAGCGACAGCTGGGATGTTGCGCATCGATTTTCTTGACGTCGGTCAGGGAGACGCGGCGTTGATTACCATGCCGGATGGCACAACGCTACTTATCGATGGTGGTGGTAGACCGAGTTTTCACCAGCACGAAATTTACGAACGCGACAGCAGGAGCATCGGGGAGATGGTTGTGTCGGAGTATCTCTGGTGGCGAGGGCTCGACAGTGTCGATTATGTTCTTGCGACTCACGCTGATGCCGACCACATCGATGGTCTAAACGACGTAGTGCGAAATTTCTCGGTTAAGAGTGCCCTGGTTGGAAGGACGCCTGCGGATGATGTCGAGTACGCGAAGTTTTCGCAAACTGTTCATTCATCAACTACGCCGGTTGAGGTTGTACAGGCAGGTGACGTGCTTCACTTTGGAGGTGTAACCGCTACTGTTCTTTGGCCCAATTCGTCAACGGCTAGTTCGCAAAACAACGACT
>QHXL01000343.1:0-425 GCA_003222935.1 Acidobacteriota bacterium | reverse complement strand
GTGAAAGTGCCGCACCACGGGAGTAGAACTTCTTCAACAGAAGCTTTTGTCGCGGCCACCAGTCCTCAACTTGCAATTATCTCAGTCGGACGGACATCGATGTTTGGCCATCCGCATCCGGAGGTGGTGGAACGATGGAAGAACTCAGGAGCGCAGGTGTTGACGACAGGGCAATGCGGAACAATAACTCTATGGACGGATGGGAAAAAATGGATCGTGAAGAAGTATGTCGAGTAGTGTTAGATATGCTTTAGAGGCTCTTGCAAAAGGGCAGGGTTAGGGGAACAAACAACTTTAATCTAGCGCAAGTTAGGAAGGGCGGTTTACCCCCGCTGGCTTGTCTAGAAGAATCCTGATGTAGCTCTTAGCTAGGCCAGCGGGGGTAACCGCCCTTCCTAACTTGCGCTTTTTTAAAGGGCCTCTTT
>QHXL01000342.1 GCA_003222935.1 Acidobacteriota bacterium | reverse complement strand
AGACTGGTGATGGTCCAATTACTACTGTAATCGAGCGTGGGCTTCCCCAGAACTGTCAGGTCAAAGACTTCGCGGGCGGCTACCCGGCAATAAACTCCAACGGCGCGATAGTTTTTATCAGCCACCCGGGAGCGTCCGGAACCAGCCTTTCGAGTGTATTGGTTAAGAATAACGGGGGCATAACTACAATAACCAATAACCAACCTCCCAGTCCCTTCGGTGATTTCAGTGCGTCCACCCCTTCACTCAATGATTCCGGAACAGTTGCGTTCTATGCGCGTTACCGCACGGGCGGTGAAGGTATCTTTACCGGCAATGGTGGTCAAATAACTACCGTTGTAGACACACATGATGGCGTTCACCAGTTTGTCGGATCGTGTACTCAGATTAATGCGGGAGGAACGGTGCTTTATCGAGCAGGGACTCTTGCAGATCGTCGCGGTGTCTATACGGTTGCGCCCGGTGGCGGTGTTACGACAATTGCAGACACATCAGGACCGTTTCGTTTCGTCAACGATTGTAATTCCATAAACAACACCGGCACGGTCGTCTTCCAGGGTCATAAGGATGACGTCACTGGCATTTACACAGGTAACGGCGGTCCTATCACGACGATTGCAGAGGCGAATGGTGATTTTCTCAATACCACACCCATGCATAGTTTTGTAGGTTTCCCTGCTATCAACTCCTCCGGCGCTGTTGTCTTTGAGGCCATTCTTCGCGATGGCCGTCGCGGGATTTTTGTTGGTCCGGATATCGTCGCAGATAAGATCATTGCTACAGGGGACGGACTCTTCGGTTCGATCGTTACACAAGTTCAATTCTTCCGTGGCCTGAATGACAACGGCGACATAGGGTTTAGCTATCGACTTCAAAACAACACTATTGGAGTTGCGCTCGCCCTCGCACCATCACCTGGTCCGACACCCACACCAACGCCCACTCCCACGCCGACTCCAACTCCTGAAGCGAACACTATTCAATTCAGTCAACCCTTCTACGTTTTCGATGAAGGCGAGGTTAATACTGTTATCACTGTCACGCGCTCGGGAGATACTTCATCAGCCGCCTCCGTACTTTTTCAAACTGTCGACGACACCTCTGGCTTGCCCTGTGCGGAAGTCGTCAACAACCTGGCAACTGCGTCTCCTCGTTGCGACTATTCGTCGACTATAGCGTTAGTCAGCTTTGCTCCCGGCGAAACGGTTCATACTGTAAATCTCCCACTCATCGATGACGTTTACATCGAGGGTACGGAACATCTGCGGCTACAACTCAGCACAGTGCAGGGAGCGAGTCTTGGTAGCGCATCTGCTACGGCGAGCATCGTCGACAACGACGTCGCCCCGGTCTCGAACCCGGTGTCAGGCGAATACTTTTTCGTACGCGTCAGGCTTAGCGTTCTGAACCAACGAGCTCACGTCTTGTGGAATGGATGTCCAGTGCCTTGAGGTCAAGCGAATCAATGTCAGCGCGGCGTTCTATCTTTCGATCGAGTTTCAACAAACTGGCTACCTTATCTATCGACTGTCGCAGGCGGCCTACAACACTCAAGAACGCTTACCACTTAACCAGTTTCTTCCCGACACCCGGAAAATTGGTCGCAATTTAGTAGTTCTTCAAAATGGTTGGGAACAACAACTGGAGCAGAACAAGCAAGAGTTCATCGATGAGTACGTCGCCCGTGAGTCTTTTATCGCTGCTTATCCGTTGACGATGAGTGCCGCAGAGTTTGTTAATGCGCTCAGCGTCAACACGAGTGGGTCGATTTCACAGGCAGAGCGCGACTCCCTCATTGCAGATCTATCGTCAGGCGCTAAGACTCGCGCGCAAGTCTTGCGGCGAATTGCTGAGGACGATGATTTTGTGAGGAGCGAGTTCGAACGTGGGTTTGTGCTGATGCAATACTTTGGGTACCTGCGACGCGCACCAAACGAACTTCCGGATGGCAACTTTGATGGCTTCAACTTCTGGCTGACGAAGTTGAATCAGTTCAATGGAAACTTCATCAACGCCGAGATGGTGAAGACCTTCATCGTGTCCGGCGAATACCGACACAGGTTCGGGCAATAGCTAATATCGGAAGGCGTCAGAACATGCCGTTCTCGTTCTCGCTGTTTTCCGGAATAGCCTGTCCGACATCCCAAAGTTCCGCGATTCGATTAGCCTCGAAACGGAAGATGTGCACTACGGCATTACCGCGGTCTTCGGGGTTTTGCTTGACTCGTGAGAAAACGGCGACTCGATCTCCATCTTCCAGCGCAAACTGAACGTCAAGCTCCTTGTTCGGATTCCTGGCAGCATTATCCGCCATCGCGGTTTGGAGCGATCGTGCGTCGCCGTGGAAATGGGGATTGTGATGCCGAAAGTTTTGGGTGATGTGACGTTCATAGGCCTCCTGAACCTTGCCGGAGGCAGCCAGCTTCAGGAACTCAATCGCTGCGTCTTTGCGTGACTGCTGTTTCATCACTCACTCGGTAGGCTCGAAAAGTTCGATCGGATTCCCGTCTGGATCCTCCAATTGAATCTGTTTACCGCCTGGTCCTGATTCCATTTCATTGCGAAAAAGGATACCCGATTTCTTCAATGCCTCGATCCGGTTTTGAAGATCTGTGACTTGAAGCACGATTCTGTTCCATCCACCCGGCGACTGATTATGACCGTCTGGCATCGCTCGCGAACCCGAAGCTCCAGGCCCGCTTAAGATCAGTTTTAGATCGCCGACCGACACTTCGCCGAATGCGGGCAAAAGCTTTTGCTCCAACTTGAATCCAAGCTTACTTGTATAGAAGTCGATTGAACGACCTACATCCTTATCCTGGTAGCGAACACCACGGAAGGCTTTGATGACGCTTTCCGCTTCGGATGAATTTTGTTTCTGTGACGCGGCCGTTGATCCCTGGCCAGATTGATTCATACAGCCTCCTCTAAAAACTTATTCTGATGCCGGCATCTCTCTGATCGCGATAGATGACAGTTCACTCATCTCAAAAGCGCGGACACTCAAAATCCCCGGAGACGCCTTCAGTCCTTTGCTTACCAAAGAGATGCAGCGCGATCGGAATTGTGCTGGCGACCCCGGATAGAAATAGAGTCCAGCCCAGGAGCTTCCGTCGTTCGCGCTTGAATTTACCCGCTAGCAATAAACCTGCTCCGAAACCAATCGCTCCGCGGGTCGCAGCGATTAGAGCGATTTCCGGCACGGTAACCCTCTTAGTTCCTGAAATATTACATGGTCCTCCCATCCAAAACCCCGACTCACCTTCGATACAGAGTTCGCCCCCTCAATCCTTTTACGCTTTATCGGCGTTCTGAGAGACGAAGCCGCCACGCGCTGCTTTGTGCGGAATGGACCATCCGAAATAGACTTCTACCTCGACGATCTGGCGATTGCGTATGGTCAGAATCTCAGTGTTACGGAAATTGTTACCCTTGGTGCTTTGAGCTTCGTAAGTGACGAAGACTCGATCGCCGTCAGGAACAAGATTGATGTAGTCAAACTTCTTGAGCCAGGCGCTGTTGGGCCAACAACGATCAAAATAAGTTGCCCGGTCGATTCGGTTATCTAGCGGACTGGTAAAGTGAAAGTCATCGGCTATCAGTTTCTCGATTGCCGCCCGATCCTTCTCGACATATGCCTCATAAGCGGCGCGGGCGATTCCAACCTTTTCATCTGTTTGGGCCAATTTTTCTTTTGCCATCTTTATTTCCCTTCGTCGAGCTTCTTTACCTTCTTGCTTGTACATCCTCAAGCCGCTCGGTTGTGCTGTCGCCTTTCAGTCTGCGATGTGACCGCTTTAGTTTCGGCAGTTACAGCGACGCCATGTGCGAATACGAGTTGACCACCAAGCCAACCGGCTACACCGAGACCAATGACACCAACGGCTGAAAGAACAACCGGCAGCATCGGCATGTTCGGAATCCACGTGGACCCGCTCGAAGTTCGAAGATAGAAATTAGCGATGAAAATTAAGAGTGTGACGACGTTGACGCGGGCGTGCCAGTTCGCCACTCGGACAGTCGCGCGATCAGTCAAAGTTGCCCAATCGATTAAGCCTGGAATAGCGGCTGCCGCGCCGCCGATGATGCCCCCTAGCATTGTGTAAAACGCAATGTAGTCTTTCCAGATTGGATTGCCTCGCCACAAGAAAATCAGATCAGCAACGAAAGAAAATACGAATAGCGCGATCGGAAATGGTATCAACATCGGATGGATCGGATGTCCGCCAATGCTTGCTCGACTTGCCATGACTTCCCTTCCTTTCTCAAAGAAGAACGCAGAGACTCACCGCGTCATTCCTTTACGGATCAACTGTTGGTCTTGCGCGAACCTCGCTTTTTAACCCGGGGCTTCTGTTGTTGACTCTGCCTCGGTGGGCTGGTGGCGGCATTTGAAATCGTTGTCGTTGTAGGACGGGCCGCCTGCAGATACAGTTCGGCATCTGCTGAAGCGACAGCCTTTTCCAAACGAGTGCGTGCCGTCGTCAGAGAATCAAGTTGTGATTGGATTCCTTTGAGTTGAATTTCCAATTGCCTTCGGCGAGTTTCTCGCAACTCTTCAGGTTTTGTACTCCCCACTCCGGCGAGACTGCGTTCGATGTTCTCAGGCTTGATATCTTCGTTGATTTGCGCACGACGCGTTTCCAGTTCGTCCACACGTGTCTGCAAGTCCGCCAATTCACTTTTTAGTCTCGCCGAACGCTCCGGCAGGGTTTCCTGCGCGGACGCATAACCCGTCAGCAAAGCCAACGTAATGAGGGTCGGAATTAGTCTTCGCACTATCATGATTCAATGGCTGTTATTCGCAAAAGAGGTGCCAACTAGCCTCCGACTTTGAGTGTCAGTTTGGATTGAGACAGTAGAGGTGGGGAGTCCTCAGTGGTGGCGGGTATACATCCTGCTTATTCAAAACGACGAAACGGTTTAACGGCAAATGTGCGGGTCACGAGGCGCTCACGTGAGCGCAAAAAACCCGTTTTCCTGTTGTCGTACGTCGATCTTCGTGTGTGCTCGGATACGGAACAGATGTTCCGAATTCATGCGAGTTCGTCAGGGAAAGCAAACGAATACAGCATCGCTAATTGGTCTTTCGCAGGGTTCCTGAAAAGTCTACTTCACTCGTACGAACGGCATGTCGCGCATTCGAATAGCTCCTACGTGCATGCCATCGACCTTTCCATTCTTTTCCCGCGTAAACCAGACAACGTATCCTCCCACTGATGCATTTCTAGACTCGTTGCAGGCCGCTGTTTGACGAAGGCCTTGTCGGCATCGATAGCGACTGTAAAAACCGCTCCCGCCTCTTCGCTAAACCAATCTCCCTTAAATGAAGTGAGATCGTCTGGTGTCGGCTTCCACTCCCGCTCGGAAAAGAAGTGTGAGACCTCACCGTCGGAATCGACGAGATCAGCAGACATCGGCTTGTCGTCCTTGTCGAGCGTAAACTTCAATTGGGAGTTCCCGGCAGTGAACTGTCCACCTCCCATCGGTACCAGACGCGTGCCGCTAAATCGTGAGATGCCGTTATCAATAGTGAATCGAGCCGGTGTATGAGTTTTTTCACTGCGCCAGATTCCCACAAATTTCTTCAGCTCCTCCTCAGAGACCTTAGCCGGTTCGGTCTTGGTAGTTTCCGGAAATGGTCCAAAAATTTCATCCGTTAAGCTTGCCGCCACTCCTCCCGGGGTCGGTGAAGTACCGTTACACATAACGCCGATCGAAACCTTGTTGTCCGGGTAACGCGCCAGGAACGTTTGGTAGCCGGCCGTCGCGCCGCCATGCGAAATATCCTTCAATCCCTTGTACGTACCGACCGTAAGCCCGAGCGCGTACGCGATTTTCCTACCATCATTCAGCACCCCCCGAGTTTCCAGGGCATTGACAAGAGGCGCACCCAGCGATTGCGAATCAAGCATTGCGTTCCACTTCATCCAATCGCCGACCGTCGTGAGTATGCCGCCGTTTCCGTAAACATTCATGAATGGCATTGTGAGGCGCCATGGTCCGTTCCCTTGACGTGAATACGCCTGGGCCCGACCCGGAACGACGCGCTGGTAGTCGTCTCGCAGCGAACTGTTCTTCATCCCGACTGGTTTGAACAGCCGCTCCTCGAGGAACGCTGAGAACTTCTGTTTGGAAACGCGCTCGACAATTATCGCCGCCAGATTGTAGCCACTGTTTGTATATGAAAATTCAGCACCGGGCGTGAAGTCGAGTGCGCGCTGATGAGTAATAACGTCAATTGCGAGATCCTGAGTAACGACTCGCTCGCCACGACCGGCGCCGGTGAGGCTTAGCACTGTGCCCCAGTCGCGAATTCCTGAGGTGTGATTCAACAAATGCCTGATCGTCAGCGGCGCACCGTAATCGGGAAGTTCGGGAATGTATTTCCTTACCGGGTCATCGAGACTGAGCTTGCCATCCTGTTGCAGCAGTACGATCGACGCAGCGGTAAATTGCTTCGCGACTGAGCCTGACTCAAAAATTGTTTGCGGTGTGTTCGGAACATTGAACTCCAGATCGGCAAGTCCGAACGACTTTTCGAACACTACTTCTCCGCTGAGTGATACAGCGGCGGCACAGCCCGGTGCTGGTCCAACGTAGGCCTTGGTGAGTTTCTCGAAGGCTCGTTCAGCGCCGGCGACAACTTTCTCTTTGCTTGGAACCTGGGCCCAGGTTGTATTTGCAAGAAGCGCCGCAACAGCGAAAACAAATAGGTAGTTTTTTCTACGCATAGAGTTTCATTCACCTCTTCACCGGCAAGCTATCCGTCTGTTGAATTCGATATCGCTGTTTGAGAGCAGTGCGGAGTGGTTAGATTTCAGAGCACGCAGATCTTAACAACGTCCACTCCAGGAAGAAATTGTCGGCAGTTCCCCAATTCTACTCGTAAGACGCTTTCAGTCGTGCCAACGTTAACATGCACTTCGAGATCGATGACAAGGATCGCCTTGTGTTCACTCCTTAATGGACTGAACACTGCAATCACAACGCACCGGAACGATTCAGGTTTTGGTTTCTTTTTGCGCTCAGTGGCCGACCGGTATTCTTTGAAAGCGCGCCTTCCCGTGCGCATCTTCCCACGAAATATCCAGTACATAAGGACTCACAACGCCGGGTATGATCTTGAGTCTTTCCAACTGATCGTGGGCAGAATCGGCAGGCTTTCCATTGATCCATGTCTTGTGAGTTAACACGGCCTTCTCATTGGGTTTCATCGAGGCAACCAGGTCGAACCTTATGTGAGCTTGTGAAGGACCCCTCCCTGAAGTTTCTTCCTCTTTGAGAAAGATAGTCAGGATCTCAATCGACTTGAGCGTGTGATCGGTAAGGTTCGTCAGCTCCAGGAGAACCGTTGCAGGTGAATCTATGAATCTAAAGTTGAAGGATTTCTCTGTCTTAAGATTAGCTGCCATGATTCTTCTTTCGGTAATCGTGATGAAGGTTGCGCCATTTTCACGCTACTTCGTCGTGCGTGTTTTTGGACTTGGCTTTTTCAGGATCTTTTTCGAATTACTGTGAGTGAGCACATCGCCGGGTTGACACTTAAGCGCCTCGCAGACCTTCTCCAACGTTTCAAAATTTATTCCCAGCGCCTTACCCTTCTTTAAACGCCACAGAGTCGTGTGGCTGATACCGGTCTCTTTAGCCAGCCAGTAGAAGGATCGACTGCGGTTTTCCAGCAACTCGTCTAGTTGGATCTCAATCATGATGCGTTTCGCTCGAGTTCTATGTACCACATACGAAAAATAATGTCTATGTGAGATATATTCTGCATTTGACATATACCGGTGGTTAACATAGGGTGGTGGGCGAATCGAGTTCGCTAACTCCCTTTGCAGCGCTTCTGGAATTTTCCAGATCGCGCGGAGGTCAACAGCTCAACGTCCACTCCTCAGCGCAAATGCCTGGACGCCAGCAAACAGTTTTGAGGAAACGAAGTGATAAATCTTTATATCAATGAGCGCCGGGTCGAAACTGTCACGATCATCGATCTAAAGGGCCGAGAAAGAATTCGTGGTGGCACTGTAGAGTTGCACAGGTCAATTCGCTGCCTTGCTGACGAAGGGAAAACTCAGATTCTTTTGGACCTCGCCTGGGTCAAGCATATTGACTCGATCGGGTTGGGCGAGCTTATTTCAAGCCACGTAACTCTCGACGACAAAGGCGGAGCACTCAAGCTAATGCACATGTCGGAGAGCATCCATGAACTGCTGACGATCACAAAACTTCTAACAGTCTTTGAAATTTTTGATGATGAACCGGAAGCGCTCGCCAGCTTTGCGGGCGAAACCTTACGGATTGTTGAGCGTCAGCCCTTCTTCATGTAGTCGCATTCAGCAATTGAATCCTTCATTGCTATAGTGAATACATGAATAACCGCCAATCGCGAGAATATGAGTCTTACACCAGCGGGGACCAATGATAATTTGTGAGTTGTGTTCGCATTTAGGCCTTAGTGGCGAATGCAGGCTCGGCCTGCGTCTACCCAAGGCCATGAGTTGCCAGGATTTTCGCCCAACGTTGGAGAAATTCTGTGCTGATCCAAAGGACTTCGTAAGCGAAAGACAGATCGTCGAGATGGCTACCTTTTTTGGAATGAAAGGCACCGAACTAAAAAAGGTCAAGAAAATGGCGTCGCTCGAAGAGGGCGCCCGGCTTTAGCCAACCCACCTACAACAAAGATGTACATTCCCTAACCCTTCCGCAACGAAACCCAAACGAGCAGCGCGCACCAGGCCCCTAAGACCACATGAGCAACGATAGCGGGCCAAATAAGAGGACTTTGCAAACCCAACCGGACTGCTCCGTAAACAAAAACCGCGGCGGCCGCGAAGTTATAAAAAAGCATCGCTGTCACTACGGAAATGCCGGCTTGTCGTAACTCAAAGCTAGACGCTTTCCAACAACAGATCGCTAAGGTCACGATCGCCGCGCCGCATAGACGAGCCACGAATAATCCGGCTGCGGTTTCAAGGGGTGCATTCAAGAAGATCGAAAGAGCGAGCCCCGGAGCAACCAAAAGCCCGATGCCAACAAGTCCTTCGAAAATCGCAGTTATTTTTAAAAGTAGTTTCATGGCTTAAATCTCGCACGGGTCTCCAACTCTGGTCGAAGAACGGTTGAAGGAACCCATCCTCAAACCGCGGCAACATGTGTTCACCTTGATCAAAATTACCGCAGGTCACGAACAGGCGGAACGTGCTGGTCCAGGCAGCCCGGTAACAGTCGGATCCTGACATCGGAAAGTTCGCTGGGAGTTTACTGGCGCAAAGGATCGTCGGTAACCTAGTACTTGTTACAGGTGTGTGCGAAAGAATTGACAGCTGGGGTCCAGCATTTGTCTGA
>QHXL01000341.1 GCA_003222935.1 Acidobacteriota bacterium | reverse complement strand
GTCAGCTATCGGCAAACGATTCATGCCTACCCGTCGGGTGGTGGCGCGTACATTGTTGCCAAAGAGAACCTTGGAACCAATGCGGGGCTGGTAGCGGGAGCATCACTGCTGGTCGACTACGTGTTGACGGTCGCTGTGTCGATTGCTGCCGGTGTTGCTGCCATTACCTCCATGGCCCAGGGTACTCATTACGCCTGGTTGGGCCAGCACAAGGTATTGCTTTGTCTGATATTCATCACCCTTATCATGCTTGCCAATCTGCGTGGGGTAAGGGAATCAGGAGCACTTTTCGCAGCACCTACTTATGCATTTCTCATCAGTTTTCTCTTCATGATCGGGTATGGACTGGTTAGCTATTACTATTTTGGTGGGCAAGCTCCTGTTCCCAGTGCCGCCGAGTTGAAGACGGCAGAGGGTTACAAGCTTCAACCTTTAACACTGTTTCTGATACTGGGTGCGTTCTCGAACGGGTGTGCGGCGCTTACCGGTATCGAGGCGATCTCCAACGGGGTCCCGGCGTTCAAGAAACCGGAAGCGACAAATGCCGCTACAACATTGGTCGTGATGGCAGCGTTGCTGACGACGATGTTTTTGGGAACGAGTGTGTTGGCCTATCTATACGGAGTACATCCGCATGAGAGTGAAACTGTTATCTCTCAGTTTGCGCGCATCATGTTTACCGGACCAATGGCCTGGTTCTACTACGTGGTCCAGGTCGCGACTGCCTTGATTCTGATCCTTGCAGCTAACACTTCATTCGCAGATTTTCCGCGACTGGGGAGTTTGTTAGCGCGCGACCGTTTCCTGCCGCGGCAGTTTGCAACGCGTGGCGACAAACTAGTCTTCTCAAACGGGATTGTAATGCTGGCGATCTTTGCGAGCCTACTCGTTATTGCTTTTGGTGGTGATACAAGTCGACTCATTCCACTCTATGCAGTTGGTGTATTTCTTTCATTTACTCTGTCGCAATCAGGCATGGTTCGCCACTGGCTGAAAGTGCGTGCAGCCTCACCTAAGAAAAACGGTAGACGTAAACGACCTGAAGATGACATTCACTATACGCAAAGCACCGTCGTAGCAGAACCTCTACCGGATGCTCAACTGTCGGCGTCAGACGAGCGTGGTTCGACTTATGTTTCTGACGAGGTGAGCGACAGTTCCCACTGGAAGAAATCAATACTGGTGAATGCCGTCGGCGCCATCGCGACGTTCGTAGTTCTCTGTGTCTTCGTCGCCACTAAGTTCATACACGGCGCGTGGGTAGTCGTAGTAGTTATTCCTCTTCTCGTGTTCATGTTTCGTGCAATTCACCGCCACTATCTTGGCGTTGCGAAACAACTTTCGACGGAGGGACTCGGGTGTCTGCATCCATTCAAACATACTGTCATCGTTCCGATCTCCGGCATTCATCGCGGTGTAATTAGTGCGCTTCAATACGCGAAATCAATTGCGCCGGAACACGTCCAGGCGGTTTACGTAGATTTCGATGAGGAAGCTACTGCCAAGCTAAGAGAGAAGTGGGAACGTTGGGGAGCAGGAATTCAGTTAGTTGTGCTTCCGTCACCATACCGCGAGCTCACAAAGCCTTTGTTGCGCTACATCAGTCGCCTGGAACGAAAGAATCACAACGATGTCGTTACTGTCTTGTTGCCGGAGTTTGTTCCGGCGAAGTGGTGGCAGCACTTGTTACACAACCAGAGTTCGCTGATGTTGAAAGGCGCACTGCTTTTTAAAGAAGGGGTGATAGTGATCAGCGTGCCTTATCACTTGAAGGGGTAGACAAGTAATCTCAATCTTGTTGACGCACCGATAGTGATCACCTAGAATTCCGCGCCAGCCGTTCGGTAAATTCCCTACGCACTACAGCAGATGACTGCCAGCGTGTTATCACGGCCGCGAATCTTATTAAGCAAGAACAATTTCATCAAGTGTGTCTCTGACACTCTTCGAGCGCCACAGGAGATAGTTGAATGCCATCCCCCACCCGCCGTGCACTGCTCGTGCGCCTTTTCTTATCAGTTTCCAACAATCGTTTCTTCTACATTCGGCTGCTGCTCTTTGTCTCGCTCGGTTGTGCAGCACTCTGGGTGAGTTCGGATGCGGCAGACGCACAAAGACAGACCGCTGCGCCGACCACTGCGGGTAAGATTCAAAGTCGTGGAATACAGATTCAACCTGGTTTGCAGTCTTTGCAGCAAACCCAGGCGCGTATAACGCAGGATGCGGGAGACGTCCTTTTCAAACCCTACACTCCCCCGGCCGGACCCGAACGGGCTCCGCGCCCAGCCTTACCGGGGAGCGACGTGGTTGAATTTTCTGGCCCGCGAAAATTGACAGAAGCGCAAGAGCGAGAGCGAGAGTTGCGCATGGTTCCGTTGGGCCCCGTCTCTACTTTCACTATCGTAATCGTTCCTGGTCCCGGCTTGGCGGCGAACCCCGCCGCCCTGGCTGCCTTTCAGCACGCCGCCGCGGCATGGGAGGCGCGGTTCAACGACCCGATCACCGTTACGATTAATGCTGACCTGGCAGCATTGTCACCAGGGATCATCGGTTCCACGTCATCCGTGATGCTTCAGGCCGGTTACAGCACGATCCGTAACCAGGTGGTGAGTGACGCAACCGCCTCCGCCGACACCAACGATAACATCGCCACCTCGCTGCCGACTGGAGCGCAGTTCTCGGCCGCCGTTCCCGTGGGTTTTAGCCTTAGCGGTAACATTTTTGCCACCAAAGCCAACCTCAAGGCGCTCGGTTTCTCTGGGTTGGACGCGCCGCCGGCGTCGGGTGGTTTTGGACCGAGCGACGGTGACCTTACCTTCAGCTCCAACTTCACTTTCGACTACGACCGTTCGGATGGCGTTTCTCCAGGCACCATCGATTTTCAGACGGTCGCCGCGCACGAGATCGGTCACCTTCTCGGTTTTATTTCCGCCGTGGACGACGTTGACTTTTTCTTCTCAAGCCCTCACGCGATCGCCTTCACGCCCATGGACCTGTACCGTTTCGCAAGCGCCAGCAAACCGACCACCGTTCCGACCTTCACAACGAATGGGCGAAATTTTGTTCCCGGAGCTATAGGCGTCACGAGCGATACAATTACTAACCCGCTCATGTCGACCGGGCTCGACTTTGGCGACGGGCGTCAGGCCAGTCATTGGAAGGACGACACAATTACAGGCATTCTGATCGGTGTCATGGATCCAACACTAGGCTTTGCCACGATCGAGGACGTGAACGACACGGACGTGCACACGTTCGATCTCATCGGCTACGACTTAGCACCGAACACCGCACCCGTCGCCTCGGCCTCTCCCAACCCGGCCGTGACTGACGAAGATACAGCGATTGAGATAACTCTGACCGGCACCGACGCCGAAGATGACGCACTGACCTTCACGGTCACCGATGGGCCAGACCACGGCTCGCTCGGCACGATCTCAACACCAGATTGCTCGCCGACAAACACTTGCACGGCTACCGTTACTTACACTCCCGATCTCGATTACAACGGACCCGACTCCTTCAAGTTCAAGGTCAACGACATCATAGTCGACTCGGCGGAAGCAACGGTTGACATAACCGTTAACGCCGTACCAGATCTCACTATCTCGGACGTGACGCAGGCTGAAGGTAACGCGGGAACGTCCTCGTTCATCTTCACTGTTACCAAGACTGGTGCGGGCGCAGCGAGTG
>QHXL01000340.1:14426-14903 GCA_003222935.1 Acidobacteriota bacterium | reverse complement strand
TCACTGTTGCTGTTTTGTTTTCGACGTTTGGAAACACCTGGGCGTCGTCGATCCAAACAGGCGTTGTACTCGTCAGATCAATTCGGCCCGCTATGCCATTCCAACTACTGCCCAGAGAATCTGAAACTGCGTGCGCGTCGGGCCGGTAAGGCAAAATCATTCGATTGTCGATTCGAATAGTCAGCCGGTGGCTACCGGTCGGAACGATACCTAGATCGAAAACATGCGGCGCACAGAGACTGTTGTTAGAACCAATCTTTTTGTCGTCCAACCAAACAGTTGTTTCCCAGTGTGGTCGTTCGAGTGTCAGGACTGTACGTCGACCTTGCGATGCTGCGGGTATCTCAATGTCACGCTGATACCAGGCAGCGCCGAGATAGTGTCGCGGTGGTTGAGAGAGAAAAGGCACGCGCACGTTGGGCCCGCTCGCATACTGCTTGTACTCAGCGCGTAAAAACCAGTTGCGATCGTAGAGTG
>QHXL01000340.1:8553-14381 GCA_003222935.1 Acidobacteriota bacterium | reverse complement strand
AACACCGGGAAGGTTGATTCGATCCTGTAACGAGCGCGTAAACCACTGCTCGGCGATTCCAACATCTGACCGATCGAGTGCAAAACGCCACTGACCAGAAAGATCGACTGCTTGCTGAGCATGAACGGAGACCCACCAACAAAGAAGCAGTAACGAGATTCCGATAATTCTCTTCATAATAAGATCGATCACTTCAGTTACGTTGCTGCTGGGAGTCCTTACTGTCCGATATGCCTTAGCGTGTCGTGACGATTCGAATAGCAAGAACATTCTCCTGTATACCGGGTTTCAAGTGTTGAGTGATGTCGAATCCAAATACCATCACACCATTCTCATGGACGTCCGACAAGCTCTCCATTTAAATAGAACTCTCCACCTTGACGTATGCCTTCAAACTCCAGGAACACCTTCTTGTCAGTGGTTGTAGCAGGAAGAATCGCTTTTCGAAACGCGTCGTCTTCGTTCCATGCGTATGGGGTACTAATGTCCTTCCATGTCGTCAGTACCGAAACGCGGTAGCGTCGGGTCCGCTTGAAACTATTGGGCTCAATCCGTCAAGCAACCCGACGCCCCCGCGTTTCGGTACTGACTGCTTATCGCCCAGACTTCATCGGATTCCAACGATCAGCGCCGGCGAGAACTTTCTTGGCGGTGATTTCTTTGGCCTCCGACTTCGTCAACTGGCGTGACCACGCAACGCGCGCTTTCGGATTCGCGCCACTGCCTGAACTATTAAACTCCGCATAGCGCGACGTCTTCTCACGCGCTGGTAGGTTCCAGTTTTGCCACCCTTCGGGTCGAACTACGTCAGACATTTCTGTATTCAAGTAGACCACGGCTGAAAAATCTCGCCACGGTCGGCCCAGGTACGTCTTCACTTCCGCAGACTCGCCGGTAATCTTGCAGTGCGAGAAAACAAAACCGTAAGGGTGATAGTCGTAGGTCGAAGCTGCTGTTATGTAGCCGCTACGCAAGCAATGAATGTGACAGCGTTCGAAGAAAGCGGTTGCGGCACCAAAGATAAAATCGACGTGTCCCGCGATGTAACAGTTTTCAAAGTACTGGCGTCCACGGTTCAACAATATGGTGTCTTGCCAACCCAGAAAGCGGCAGTTCCGAAACACAGCTCGATCTCCGTCGACTCGAATGGCTAATGCCTGTCCAACCGGGCCGGCGCTGTTTTCAAACGTGATGTTTTCGGCTGTGAAGTCGTCGGCGTCGATTAAGGTCGAAGGCGTTCGAAAGGTGCCTATCGGTTTTCCGTCTTTGCCCATAATGTTCGCATGTAGATCGTAGGTGAGGATCGTCTTCGCCGCGTCGCCACCAACCAGTCGAAAGAAACGCTTTTCGTGTTGGATGTAGATCAGTTCTTTGTAGACTCCGGGCTTGATGTGAATAACAACCGGGTTCGTCTCACTGCCCGCGGGCACCGACATAATTGCTTCCTGGACCGTCTTGAATTGACCACTCCCGTCGAGCGCCACGGTGATGTCGGTTTGAGTCTTTTTTGCCTGGCCAAATATAGAATGGCAGGCGAAAAAAACCGCAACCAAGAGAAACACAACCTTCGGTCCTGCTCCCGCCCCCTTCACTTCCCACCTCCGCTGCGCTGTCGATCCCACCAGGACTTCAACTCTGCATCGAGTGCTTTCAAGTCGGGTTTCTTGTTTGCTATCTCAACCGACTCTTTCCACTCCTTATTTAAATCACCAAGCACGACGGTTGAACCGACGCGTATGAATACTGGCAGTTGATGAGGGTCGGCCGGCACGGTGTACGTTCTTCCACCTCGATAGATCTTGCTCAAGTTCCAGGCGTCACGCCAATTCGACCCTGCCGGGAAATAAACACTCTGCGTTCGTTTACCCTTTTCCCAAATCGGTGAAACTAACAAGTCGCGTCCGTATTGATAGGTCCACCAGTTGTCCCACGCTGCTGCCGAACCCGGATCAACCATGAACAGCGGACGGACGATCGGCATGCCCGTCTTCGTCGCCTCTTGCGCGTACTGGTAGTTGTAATCGATCAGGCGTTCGTGCAATCGCGCATACAGACGCCACAACGCAATTAGTTGACTATCGTAGGCCGGTTCGCGCGGAAGATTCCAAAAGGCGACATTTCGGGTTGGGCCAACTTCCATGATCGGATTCAACGCGCCAAACGCGAGCCAACGACCACACACTTCCTGCTCGAGTAGTTGCTGGTTATATCCACAGATGTCGGAACCCCAGTTTGGATATCCCATCACCGCTGAACGCTGAATACCGATGATCGAAGCACGCAAGCCTTCCTGGGTTCCACCAATGTCGCCGCCCCAGAACACTGAATACGGTGAGCTTCCCGTGTAGGCAGCACGCGGCATCAGGAAGAAGTCGTCGCCGCGATACTTCTTAGCGACTTCGTAGACCGCTTTTACATACATAGCCGGGTAGGCGTTGCGATTTTCGCGAATCGTTCGACCATCAAAGACTTTGTATGGACCACTTTCAGGAATATTTTCCTCTGCCCGATCGAGTTTGAATCCAGCAACGCCAAGTTTTAGGAGTTTTGCAATTCCGTCCTGCCAGTAGGCCTTGGCGGCAGGATTTGTTAAATCAACCATCGGATAGTTGTTGCCGTTGACCGGTCTCTCCTGGCCAGCAAGCGTGTAGCCTTTTGCGTGTGCTTCCTGCGCCATCTTTCCCTGGAAGAATGGCGCGATCCAAAGAACTGTCTTTTGCTGCCGGCCCTCGAGCCACTTAACCATTTGAGCGAAGTTTGGCAGTCGATTCTCATCGATGTCGAAATCGTCATACCCCCAGGGCTTGCCCGGTCCCCATGGTCTATCGATCCAGTAGATGCCGTTAGTCGGAATTGAACGGGCCAGTTACCGGCGTGCCGTCGTAATAGGTTGCCCGGTGATTGTGTTCGTCGCGCCAACGCCACGGATGAAACATCCACTTCGGCGGCATGAATGGCGGACCAGCATCGATCGCATGAGCGCGCACGAGTGTCGCGGGATCCGAAGCGGTATAAATCTTCATTTCAAATGTCGGCCCCTCGAATTCGATCTTTACGCGATTCGGATCTGACACGGCGAAATCGAAATAACCCGGCCAGTTTCCTTTGACCATCAAGGCGTAGCCGCGGGACGAAAGGTAATAAGGAGCGTAGACGGAGGTCGTGGGTTTGATGATCATGTCGATCTTCTGCCCCCGAAGGTTCATTGCCTCCTGAATGCCCGTAGCCCACGACTTGGCTTGTGGTCCATCCACGACACGCTCCATGAGTCCGGTGTAATACTCGTCAGTTGTTGCGGCGATTGCGAGGCCCCATTTGGTAATGTCGGTGGCTGGTTGGGCGCTGAAAGACACATCGAAGTTACCGGCGTTAGGTCGCACCGAGAGAGTTATCTTGTGGCCATCAATAGCGGACATTTCTTGCTTCCAGTCTTGTTTGCCGACCGCTGCATTGTAGGTGCGAATTTCCACGCGACCTTTTGCTGTCTCGAAGAAAATTCCGTCGATTATTAACGAGCGCTGGCCAGCAACTGGTTTTAGTTGAGTTGATTGAAACTTGATTCCCTGCGCGGACGCCGCGACACAGAAAATGAGAACGAGAAATAGTGATGATACTTTGATTGTCATTTAGCTAATCTTCTCTGTGCTTTCTCTGGGTCTCAGTGTCTCTGTGGTGCTAAAGGACATCGCTCACCTTTCACCACAGAGCACACAGAGACACGGAGTAATCACCGAGATCTTCCTTCAATGTCGTTTTGGTTCAACTAGAACTATGTTCGGTTTAGGAGGTTGGGCCATGCCGTCTCCCAGATAGAACCCGGTATGTGGCGGCTGATTGTAAGCAACATTCTGCCAGGCGATGCTCAATCGATACTGTGGATCGTGCATCAACGTGTAGAACCGGTACTTCGTCGGGATTACGGTTGTGTAGATTCGCAGTTCCTTGTTATCTGTCGTTCGCCAGATAACTTCTTCTCGCCAATCGCCGAGAATGTCTCCACTCAACGTTGGCGTAGCCTTGGTTCCATTATTGGAAGTGCAGGCAGCATCACGTAGCAATACCGTCTCGGTCTGGTTCGACGGGTTCCACTTCGAAATGGTGTTTCGATCCAGCAACTCACTCAGCAAGTCGCCGTCCCACCAAACTCCAAAATTGCACGACATGGGCGTCTTATCGGATATCTTTTCGCCTTTCGCATTCCAGAGTCCGACCACACCTGCACCACGTACCCAACTCTCGTATCCTCTATGGGCCGGGTCAATATCGAGAGCCAAGCCTCGACCTGGACCTTCGCCGTCACTCCCGGCTTGTACCGAAGCCTTCTTCCATAAAATCTCTCCAGTACGCGCATCACGAAAACTTGCGCCCGCGTCATCGAATCGTTCTTGAATGTCGAACACTTCGAGCCCGGGTCGATCCGGATCGAGATCGGTAACGTGAAGTGCGTCGCCATGTCCCAACCCTGTCGAATAAAGTCCTGTGCCGTTGTCGTCAAAAACTGCCGCACCGTAGACAATTTCATCACGACCATCCATGTCGACGTCAGCCACGCTCAAGTTGTGATTGCCCTGGCCGCGAAACTTTCTATTTTCCGGCGACGAGTCACTATCAAAAGTCCATCGTTGAGTAAGTTTTTCGTTCCGCCAATCCCAGGCGGTTAAGACCGTTCGTGTGTAGTAACCGCGCGCCATCACCAGGCTCGGTCTGACGCCATCTAAATACGCGATACATGCGAGGAAGCGATCGACTCGATTCCCATATCCATCGGCCCACAGTGCAGTCAATTCATCTCCGGACGGCTTCAGCGAAGACGGATGTCGGGGTGGCACAAAGTTCGTTGTTGCAAGAGCAGCGCCGGTGCGCCCATCAAATATAGTGAGATATTCTGGCCCAGAAAGGACGTAACCCGTAACGTTGTGCTTCTCCTCATTGCCTGTACGTGCATTCTTGTATGTGATGACTGCACCCTCAGGCTCGCGATAGTCAGCCTTCGGATCGCCAATTACTTTCCCCACACCGTCAATCGTTCCATCAGCCGTCTTACACGCTACTTCTGCGATTCCATCGCCATCGAGGTCATAGACCATGAACTGAGTGTAGTGAGCGCCTTCGCGGATATTTTTGCCGAGGTTTATTCGCCACAGCAGGGTTCCATCGAGTGTGTATGCTTCGAGAATCGGTTCCGTGGTTGTACCAGCCTGCGAATTGTCGCGTCCACGCCCGACCTGGTGAACGACGATCTCATACTCACCGTCGCCATTGAGATCTCCGACTGAGGCATCGTTAGGACCATAGCCCTCGAGAGTCTTAAGTGGAATTGAGAGGTACTGACGGACGGGAGCATTTGCTGCAAGTGAAAAGGAGGCACTGGCTGCCAGTTCACGTCCGTTGATGATTGGTCGAACGAAGTATGAGTTTGGGACTTTGAGGTCAGCCTGCTCGTCGACCATGCTCGATGCTGAAACAAGTGGGTGCTGATTTAGTTTTACTGGCTTTTGCCGGTTCGCAGATCGGTAAAGATTGAATGCGACGTTTGCCGGATCCGTTCCCAATACACGCCAACCCACAAAGACCTTTCCAGCCTCAAACTGGACTGCCACTACACCACGACCAAGTTTTTCCATTTGCCGCGGCTTAGGCAAGGGCGCATTGATTGTCATCCCTTTTGACGCAATTCCAAAGGTTAGAAATGCCGGAAGCAGTAAAAAACTAGTTGGAAGTTTCATAATCAATTTCGACGATCCAAAGGTCCGACGAACTTTAGTTTGTCGCTCGCCCGATAAAGGGACCGTTATTCTTTAGAGCTTCCCTTCATCATGCGCGACAAA
>QHXL01000340.1:4936-8512 GCA_003222935.1 Acidobacteriota bacterium | reverse complement strand
GGATTGATTCGGTGTAGATCTCAAGCACACGTTTCATGGTCGCATCTGACAACGGCGGGAGATCGGCAGCGCGAACATTTTCTTCAACTTGTGACTCTCGCTTTGCGCCAGGTATGGCGCACGTCACCGCGTCGAACATCAAAATCCAGCGCAGCGCAAACTGCGACATCGTCATCCCAGCCGGCAAGAGCGCACGTAATTCTTCGACAGCCGCTAAACCAGTTTCGTAATCAACGCCAGAAAACGTTTCGCCGCGATCGAATGACTCACCATGTCGATTAAAGTTGCGATGATCGTCGGCGGCAAACTCACTCGCACCACTGAGCTTGCCGGTTAACATCCCCGAGGCCAGGGGCACTCTCGCTAATACAGCAACGTTTCGTCTCGCCGCTTCTCCAAAGAAGAGGTCAGACGGTCTTTGCCGGAAGATATTGAAAATGATTTGCACGCTCCGAACGTTTGGATACTCAATCGCTTTTAACGCTTGCTCGACATTCTCGACGCTGACACCGTAGTGTCGGATCTTTCCCTTCGCAGTTAAATCGTCCACCTCGGTCGGCGGGCAATGGAGTTGGAGGAGATCTAAACAGTCAGTCTCGAGATTTGTCAGGCTGCGGTCTATGAAACCTTCCAGATTGGCGAGTGTATAGCCTGCGCTGGTGTGGGGGTCGAGACGGCGCCCCGCTTTCGTCGCAATGACGATGTCTTCGTCACGCTCGCTCTTGAGTTTTGCCAGTAGTCGCTCGCTATGACCATCACCATAAACATCAGCGGTATCGAAGAAATTCACGCCCAGATCAACCGCCCGATGCAGGGCACGCAATGAGTCGTCAGGGTCAACACTTCCCCACGCCCCCCCGATAGCCCAAGCGCCAAAACTGATAGCCGACACTTTCTGCTGGGTATTTGCAAACCGTCGATACTTCACTTTATTAAGCCTCCGTTAACATAGTTTTCATTAATTCCGCTAATTGTCCAAAACGGTATCCCCAAAATATTGACTTATCCTCTTTTATGGTTTAGAAAACCGTATTCGCACTTCGGAATAGCCCCCCAACGTTCAATGTCGCGTCGCTCGACGCCGAGGACTTACCAATGAGATCGTCCCGAATTGCAATCCTGACAGCTGTCTTGGCCTCTCTTTCAATTTCGTCATTCACCATTGGCCATACTTCCGCGCCAACCAAAATGGAGGCTTTTGACGAGTCGCTAATTACTTCGTATCACGGCGCCAACACCACTGAACTGGCCAACAAGGAGGAGTCGTCCAGCGACGATTCAGTCGGCGGTATCAAGGAAGACATTCCAGCCAAGTACAACTCTCGCTACCAGCAATGGAAAGCCGAGTTTCTGTCTACCGAAGCGGGTCGTAACCAGTGGGCCTACTACCAGGACAATCCCAATTTCAGCCTGACGATAGTGGTGGCTCGCGAGAATGCCGAAGGCGCTACGACTGGCAAATACAAATGGAACGATGCCGGCCAGCTCAGTGCCGCGACAATCACGTTAGGGGTTCGTCTCGACGAAGGATATCCAAATCCAATCTACTTCCCGGTGATGAATTCTCTCGTCCCTACAGAATCATTCAACCGCATCGGCGGCAGCACTCTCGCGGCAACCAAGTTGGCCCATGAGTTTGGACACGTAAACCGAACCATCAAAGTAGACGCACAGGTTTATCAACTACAAACCCAACTCATCCCGCAGTACAACAAGATATTTCTCAGCAATGGTCGCAACGCGAATGATCCACGCTTACTCGAGATGTCTCAGAAGATTGGTGGAACACCGGTCCAAGTCTGGGAAGACCGGGAATACTGGGGCGAAGCGAATGCCATGGTCTATCTGCGCGACAGGTTCACTGAAGAGGGCCTGCGCTGCACACTCTTCAGCAAGATCCGACACAGCGTCGACCTTTACGCCAAGGACTACGAGCCACGCTTTCTCGAAATCGTGAAAGCCACCCCGTCGTCTCGAAAGTCGTGCTGGCAGTAAAGCCTTTCAGAACTTGCCGGCCAACTTTTCGTTTAGACCTTCCCAAGACACTTCCCAGGATCCATCGGATGGAAACCCAGGGGAGTGTTTGCTCGCTGAGCCTTTCCAACCAGCCGCCATCATCGCCGTCGCGTAGAGCAAACCTCCGTTACCGGGCAAGTAACACGGCAGGTTAGGTCGCTGCCAGTTATGGCCATTTGGTAGATAACGATTTTTCTCGGTGCTCATTAGCAATGCATTGACGGCAATCCTGGTTTCGCCAAGCCTTGCCGCCGTTAATGCCGTGAGCGGGTAATCCCAGCCCCATGTCTGGTCCCACTTCCACTCTTTCATTGTCTTATTGAGAGTGCGACGCATAGTCTCGATATCTACGCCTTCGCCTGGCAAAACTCCGAGCGCACCTAACATCGATGGATGATCGTGGTTACGCTCGGTGTAAGTTTGCGGGCAATTCTCGTGAGCGAGGTAAACTCCATCACGTGTCGGCAACGGCGCAAGTTTTTCAATCACTCGATCCCAAAGGGGATTTCGTTTTGAGCCAAGCCTCTCCAGCCATCGTTGCGCAACTCCCAATCCGAACCGCCAGTAAGTCAGCTCAAACGTGGGATTCCAGGTCTCATTGGGCGGATGATTCTCCTGGGCCGGGATCAAAGGTGGACCTAACACATATCGATCTCGTTTAGGGTCCAACACCGCATACGACGCCATGAAGTCAGCAGATTCGACGACGATATCCCGATAGCGTGCGAGGGTCTGTTTGTTTGGATGACTTTGATAACACAGTTCCGCATAGAAGATCGGATGCGGCTGTTGCCAGATCAGGAGTGGCCCAATTGGAGACGGACTATCGCGACCTTCGGGACCAACCATCTTGGGCCAGCGCACGCCGGCGTAGCCTTGCGACCTCGCTAATGAACGCGCTTGCGGCAAGATCGTCTCGTACCAACCAAGCGAGTTTTCGAGCAGTGGCAGGCGATTCCACAGTGCGAAGTGTGCGGAGTGCCACCAATGCATCTCGAGGTGGAACTTGCCGTACCAACTGTTAACTGTAAGTCCGGTCTCTTGAGGCGGTATCTTTCCAGAACATTGAATCGCCGTCAGATACTGGGATAGAACGATCCTCCGCTCGAGTTCGGGGGCGCGCGGATCTTTACTGTTGGCCAGCTCAATCGCTCCGCCGGTGGTCCAGAAGCGTTGCCAATGCCGGGTGCCGGCGGCGATCGTTGCTCTGACAGTTGGCAGCTGCTGCTCAGTCGTCTCGCGTGGCGAGAAGGAAGCTGTAAACTCCAGTCTGTTAGCGCGACCGAGGGAGCTTAGCGTCCATTCGTGCCTGGCGGTAAGAGCTAGCTTCCCACTCCCACTCCATCCGATTGAAACCGAGTAAGCGTCGTTATCGAGGGCTCTTCTTAGGTCGACCCTATTCGGCAGCAGCTTAACAGGCTTTGTTTCGTGCTTCTCCGGCTGTTGCCAGTCGACTGCCTGCATAGTCGGCGAGCCATAGGGAAAGGCAAAACAGACCGCTAACTGACCGCTCGCAATTAAGTTCGACTCGACAGACACGGCAATAAGATCGACCGTAGG
>QHXL01000340.1:0-4905 GCA_003222935.1 Acidobacteriota bacterium | reverse complement strand
CTCGTAAGGATGCCGCGCCAAAGATCCAGTTCCTGATGAATATCCGAAATGTCGGCCGGCCGAATCTCCTTGGTTGCTGAACCATTTCGACAAAAACCAATTTGAGCAAGACTCAGCCGATGCGGGTTTTCGCGAAGCCAGTTGAAGAGGTCTGACTGACCCTCTGAACTCGTTTGATATCCAACAGTACGTCCAGTTGCGTCGTAAGGCTTCAGACGCAGCGTAGCGCCCGCCAGGCTTGCCGGGCGTGGCTTCGTATGCCAGCCCCACTGGGACATCGTGCAGAGCGGCATCGCATTCACGTACTCGGAAGAAAGTGTTTGCAAGCCTGTGACATCGGCGGTGAAGGCAAACTGACCGTTACCGATCGATAGAGGAGCAAGTGGATCAATCCTTGAGTTAGCCGGGTTATGGCGTTTCACCAGTGCGCTTCGGTCGATTGATTTGTGTCTGCTTTGAAATGACTCAGCCAGCGTCAATCGCGGGAGCAATTGCGGTGAAGCTGCCGCACCCAAGAGACCTGCTAAGAATGATCGACGTGATGACATAACTCAGATTCAGATTTCAGATTTCAGATTTCAGATTTCAGATTTTAGCTTAATTGAAGGTCTCGGTTTCTTCACATTTCAAGCGACGCAGGAACATCTTGAGTTTGCATTCTTCAATCTCCAATCTGAAATCTGAAATCTGAAATCTGAAATCTGAAATAAAAACGGGGAGTCTGCTCAAGAGCAAACTCCCCGGAAGGAATTACAGGAGGCGCGAGTTTAGAAGATGAACTTCACCATCATCTGAGCTCGACGTGCGTAGTTGTTTTGGTTCGAAGCACTGACCGTACCAAAAGTAGTCCCCGATGCAGTTACGTTTGGACCAGGGAAGAGTGGATGGTTCAAAGCGTTGATGTATTCCATACGCAATTGCACCTTCATTGACTCACGTATACGGATGTCTTTCCGTAGACCGATGTCCATGTTGTTGATGGCATCGATTCGTGCGTCGCCAAAACGAAGCGGCAAAGTGCGCAGGTGATTCACTGGAGTGGCGCAGTTTGCATTAGGAGTTGCGAATGCTCCGCAAGTCGGAAGGCCGCCGACGGCCGTAACAAAGGCGTTCGTGTTGAACCATCTGCTCAGGCTTTGTTGACCCTTCTCGAGTCCAATCTTGCCACCGACATAGAACAAATCGCCGAAAGTGATTGGGAAGCCTGACTGATACGTATAGGTTCCTTCAATCTGCCAGCCACCGATCACGGCATTTACCCAGTTGTTGACACCTGATCCGAAGTACTGCCCCTTACCAAATGGCAACTCGTAGAAGTAACTCATCGAGTAGCGATGCGGTACATCCTGATCCGATCTCACTTTCGAGGGCCTCTCATCGCCTGCGTTCAGATACTCTGTAGCCTGAAGCCACTTCGAGAAGGTATAAGCGATTTGAATTCCGTAACCATGACTGAATCGCTTATTCATCGAGAACTGAGCTGAGCTGTACCAGGTTTGGCCGTCGTTGTTGGTTGTGTTGATTGCGCCGAACTCCGGGAAAGGAGTTAGCAGTGTGCGTCGCGAGATCGTGCCGCCGGCACCTGGATAAAGAGACTGGCCGGTATTACAGGTGCTGCCAGTTACAGCGTTACAGAACGGGTTAATAACTGTGCCGCCCAGGTTTGTATTGCTGAGCTCCTGAGCCGCGGTGCGCGAATTATCTGTATTCAGAAATTTATTAGGCACAGCGTTGAGATTTCTAGTTATCTCAATGTCCGAGCCCTTGTTGCCCAGGAAAGTCGCCTCCATAAACCAGCCTCCCCAGAGTTCGCGTTGAACACCAAAAGTGTATCTCAGTTGTTTAGCGACACCGGGATTCTGATTGAAGAAAGTAACTGTCTGGCCTAACGAGGTCTGTTTACCTAGAGAATTGCCACTAGGTTCCTGGATTCCATCCACAAACGGTTGCGTCAGCAGATACGGTATTGGTGCTCCATTGGGAAGGCTGGCCCGCTGTTGGGTGGTTGTTTGGGTGTAACCTGGTTGAATAACGTCGCCACGACGCTCACCGAGGAATCCCTGATACAAGCCAATCCCACCGCGAAGTACCGTCTTTTCGTTAAATTGATAGGCAAAGCCAAAACGCGGCAAGAAGCCATCCTTAGGAGTGTTGTAAAGCCCGTTGCCCGTGTCTTTGCCGGCAAACAACAGACCGCCCTTGGTTGTTATGTTGGTTAGACCGTACGTAGTCCGCAGAATATCGTTAGCAGGGATGCGTGCAAAATTTGTCTGCGCTTGCCCTTCAAACGGTTGCGTGTAAGCAAAGTCAAAACCCGAAACACTCTTGTTCTGACGTTCGACTAAAGCCGACTCAAATTCATAGCGCAAGCCGAGATTGAGTGTAAGCTTCTGGCTTACACGGAAGTCGTCTTGGACAAAGAAACCCCATGTCTTCGAGTATTCAGAATAGTCAGACTGACGAGTTATTGACATCGTGGTTGGATAGCCAAGCAGGAACGAGGCAAAACCCTGGAGGCCTTCGAAGTCATTGCCGCTCGCGCTGTTCTGTCGGGTAAAGGCGTTGTCGAAAGCAAATTGACCCGACTGCGCATTACTCTTGAAGCTGTCGTCCTCACGATAGATTCGCATCTCGCCGCCGAACCGGAGCGTGTGCTTACCCATCGATCGATTTAAAACTGCGGTCACGAAGTGACTGCTGACTGGACGAAACTCGTTTGTGTGGCCGTTACCAATGGTTGCGCCCGTGCCACCGCCAGCTCCGAAATCAAATCGTGGAAAGCGCCGTATTCCCTCGCCGACAGCATTGTTAAAAGATGCCGGGAAGCCAAGGGTAGTAAGGTCCATTCCGTATTGGCCTTCGGGCGCGTCCGAACCACGGATAAAGCGATTGAAGCCGTACCGGACGTTCAGAACGGTGTTGGCGTTGAAGGTGTGAACGTCGTCAATCATTCCCTGTTTGGAGATGAAGAGAAAACGGTCACCAACATAATCTGTTCCGGTGTAGTTGTTGTAGGAACTCACTCGGTTGTACCAACTGTAGCGACCGAACATTTTGTTATTGTCGCCGAGACTCTGGTCCACTCGAGTCGTGTAGTTTCGGTACGGCGGATTCAATATCTCCGCAAGCGTCGAATCCCGAATGTTGTTATTAATTCGAAAGCCTTGTGGCGCCGGCTGTTTTGGCCCACCGAGGAACGGTAAAACCGCCTTCGACACCGCGTTTATTCGCGCAAGCGGGATGATGTTAAGGCCAAGGGGATTCCCTGGAGTTCCACGCGACGGGTCACTGATCTGAGTGCGATTGGTCGTGTTACTGCCGTTAAATGTACCGGTCAACGGGTCGTAAATGGTCACGACGTCTCTAAAGGAGGAGAAGTCTCCACTCGCCAGGGCAGCTGTGGGCGCCCAGATGTTATTCGCATCGAAGCGAGGCCGTGAGTCGTCGATTTGCTCGAAAGAGAAGAAGAAGAAAGTCTTGTTCTTCCCGTTGTAAACCTTGGGGATCCAGACTGGCCCACCGACAGTGAAGCCTGGACGATTCGAGTAGGTAAGTGGACGGGCCTGCTTGTTGGCGTTTCCAAAAAAGTCGTTCGCTGCCAGACCGCCCGGCTCGGTCCATAGATAAGCGGTGCCATGGAACGAGTTTGTTCCACTCTTAGTCACGATGCTGGTGACGCCACCTTCAGTGTTACCAAACTGAGCATCGAACGTCGCCGTTTGAACTCGAAACTCCTGAGTGGCATCGGTAGTGGGAACATAAGAAGCAATCACCTCGTTGCCGTTTGCCGTGGCTGTGCTGGGTGCGCCATCGATTAAGAGGTCGCTGCGAATTCCGCGTGCGCCACCCATTGCGAAGTTGGCAATGTGCGTCGGCTCGAAGGGACGATCCAGGCGAGTGCTGCCCGTGTACGCAACGCCGGGCGTAAGATTAATAAGATGGTACGGATCACCGTGTACCGATGGCAGCTCGTCTACGCGCTTGCGATCGACGGTGAGACCCAAATTCGGATCCGACACATTGAGTTGTGACGCCTCAGAGGTGACTGTGACTGTTTCCTGCACAGTTCCGACATCGAGAGGAATATTCAAAGTTCTTGTTTCATTAATCGCAACAACAACCTTGTCTAAAATTGCTTTTTTGAATCCGGATGCTTCTACAAGTACCTGATAAGTTCCAGGCAGTAGGTAGGGGGCATCGAAGAGACCGTCAGCGTTCGTTGTAAAAGTTGTCGATGCAGCTCTGGCTGTATTAGTGACTGTCACTGTAGCGCCAGTTACTGCCCCACCATTGGAGTCGACAACACGACCACTGATCTTTCCACGAAGCTCTTGAGAATTTGCTGACGTGGGCAGCAGCAATGAGCCAAACACAAAAACGATCGCACACGCTAAGCGTGCGATTGAACCAAATCTCGATATCATTTCTGTCTCCTCTTCAGAATAAACTCCGGGCGCCTAACTAATGCCGACCAGGGGAAATTACTCGCTGCGGTTTTCCAGCATTCTTGAGTCGAGCATCAGTCCTGTTGAAATCCAAAAGACTACCTGGATGTGTTCCCCGCTTAACATGTAGGGACCAACTACTTCTTGGTCTGACCAGTCACCTAAACTAAGGTGCTGTCACTAGCAATCTAGCAAGGATGGGACTACTAAGAATTCGGTACTAAGAATATGATTTTAAGCGCTAAAACAGGCGTTGAGCACCAGCTCTCTTGATGGCCGCATTCTCAGCCAGCTATAAACCTAATGTCAAGCACTTTTTCTTACCAATTGGTCAACTCGGTGGTCAGGGGTATTACCAAACGACCATCGTACCTATTTTCGAGCAAACATTGTTCCGACTTCTGAAATTAATCAAAACTCAATGCTTTACTGCAGTCTTCGATACGTCGGGTAGGTCATT
>QHXL01000339.1 GCA_003222935.1 Acidobacteriota bacterium | reverse complement strand
AACAATGGCAGGGCGGCCGCGGAGTGCCGCCCCGACAAATTAATCGCCTTTACGCCAATACTTCGGCAGACCTTCGACGGTGTAATCAAAAGCCAGCCAAAAACTCCAACTGTGGTGATAGAAGGCGAGAGGGAAGACTACGGCGATAGCGAACAAGACCCACAACACTCGATCGTAGTCGATACCGAGTACAAGCAAACAGAAAAAGCAGATCGCCAGGATAAAGAGTTCGGTCGTCACGACATTTGCCAGGATGGCTCCTACGAAAAACCCCTGTTCGCGTTTGAATAAGGCTCGACACGATTCGCAATGATGTCGGATATGAAAGGGTCGTTCGATGATCGACTCGAGTCCACATGCAGGGCAACGAAGTCGAACTGACCGACTAAGTGTGGTCCATACACTGCTGGCTTGCCGTACGTCCGCCATATCCGTCGTCCTATATTATTCCGAACGATCCGTAGGTTGGAGTCTTAATTCAGAGACTGATACACCAATCGGGGTTCTGGATCGCCTATGTCGTCTATTACAACACTTACTGGTATGAAATAGAGCATCAATTCAGGACTCTTAAGCCTCGAACCCGCTTTTTCACTGCATGGCATACCTGTTGCCAATGAACTGGGTGGTAGAAGGAGGCTTAGTAAATGAAACTGATCGACTTCAAAAACAAACTTGCAGGTTCACTCTTCGCGATCGCATTGTTATTTGGGATCGGTCTCGCTGCAAACGTTACGACACAGGCGCAGTATCAAAATGATCGCTATCGACGCGATCAAAGAGACAACAGAGATTACCGGAGAGACAATCGCGATTACCGAGAGCAAAGACGCCGCGACAGTGATAACGAGTGGCGCAACAATGGCTGGAACAGGGGTCGTTACAATGACGGCTATCCGGATCTAGGTGGCTCGTTCAATCTTCGACAGACTGCATTGAATGCCGGTGCTAATGAAGGTATCAAAGCAGGACGTAATGATGCACGACGTAATCGCCCGTATGACTTTCGAGATGAGAGTGCTTTCCAGAAGGCAACGAAAGACTATAGCTCTCGACTGGGTGATCGTGGGATCTACATGACTTACTTCCGACAGGCATTTGCTCATGCTTATGCTGACGGATACCAGGGTTACTAAGATCCATTGGTTTGAGTAAGGATTAAGCGGAAGATGGATAAACAGTCCTACCTTCCGCTTTTTTCTTTTGCCTTCCTGACGTTATAGCCGCGCTCGTCAAATGGTTGCAGCTTTTCCAACCACATCTCTTCCATAAACTTTAGTTCTCGTTTCGCATCAAAGGACGGCGTGTCGAGCGGATCCATTTGGTCTAGCACTTCAAACGCGAATTTTTCTTTGCCCAACTCGTTCCAGTCTTTTTGCAATTCTTTATTGGGATGACCGTTAGCTCTAAGTTGAAACTCGTGGCGATTAATCAACCCGGGAACATTCATACCTGAAGTCAGAAAGACTTTATCGTTGGTTGTGTTTCGTATCAGGACCACGCCGAGCGGTCGCTTCGTTAACTTGTAGTTCTGCTTTAGCTGCTTGTTTTCCTGCTTCATTTCGTCATCATCTCACGAGATATTCTTCTGCTAGTCAACGAACTAAGCATCGAGCCACTTAATGTAAAGAGAATTCCTACAACCGCAAGCGCTGCCCAACTATCGCGAAACTTCGACACGATGATTGCCATTGCGCCCAGGCTGACCAGATAGAATCCGAGCATCCTTCCGGTGGCACGAGCGCGAAGCCAGACACTCCCGAGGTTGATCAGCATCACGATTGCGAAGACAGTTCGGAGCCAGGGCGAATAAGGAATTTGCTCCAAACCCGCAATGCCGAAAAGACTTAGATATGCAGCCCAACAGATCGGACATTTCGGAAAGAATGCAAATCCGATCGAAAACAACGTACCAAGTAACGGCGATGCGGTTTGTTTTCGAGCTGGCGTTTTCCTCACCGAAGCTGTGTTTTGCTCATGAAGGATTTCGGTAGCCTGTCGTACCAGTTCCTCTTCATCCCAATGAATTCGCTCGAACACGGCGGCCACCTGCCCTCGCTGGTCCACAATGTATGCCTCGACGCGATGTCGATTGACAAGCGACTCGATGAAGTTGACTCCAAGTTTGAAGTGTTTCCGAAGTGGTTCGATTCCGTCGATTGCGCGAAGCATCCGGTGCCGAAGATCAAAACTAACACCGCGGTTTCTTCCATAACCCTGGATCCGTTCGGCAGTATCAAACTCCGGATCATAGGTGATCGCCGCAGTGTTGATGTGATCGATCAGTCCCCTCGCTTTAAGCAATTCCTGGGTGCGTGCGAGTTTGGTTATGGTGAGGGAACACTTCAGCGGATTATCACAGCGCGTGTAGAAGAAGACGACGATAGTTGGCTGACCTTTAAAGAACTCTCCGAATGTAACCAGGTCTCGATTGTGATCCTCAAAGACCGTTGCTTCTATTTCGTCGCTTCGTCGCCGGAGGTCCAACTTCCAGGAAAACTTGTTTCTCAGGCCTGCCGGCAGCGTACAACACGCGTCGCCTGAATCTTGATCAGGCGCACGAATGGCTGTGATTGTTTGTTTGACCTGGGCCCGGAGCCTGCCCTGTAGGCCGTTTCGTTTATCGAGCAGAACTTCGAGGTCGGGCAAAACGCCGCGAGCGTGACGCTCGAGCCATTCCAAAGTGGTGAGTAATTCAGCAACAGGATTAGTGCTCTCTTCATCAAATGCGTATTCACCGTAGGCTTCAAACGAGACCGGGTCGTTGCGAAAACGGATATTGTTGATTGCCCGGATCAGAAATGGCGCGAAGGCCTCGGTTGGTATCGGGTAAGCGCGAAGTGCACGAGCAGCCGCCGCTACGAGATAGGGATCAGTTCCTGTGTCGAGTTCTTCGAGAACAAAAATCAGAGCCGCGTCGGAAACTCCAACTCGCGCGAGCGCAATAAGCAACCAGCCACGCAGCCTGACAGTCGTTGCTGCCCCACGTTGATCGTAGATCTCGTGATCTTCGTGGAGCAGCTCCGTTAGTTGGTTATGCCGTGCCGGGTCGTTGACGATCGTTTCGACCAGAGATTCAAACTCAGTCTCTGGTAGCGAGTTGATCGAGGCGATCTCCATCATTGGCGTTCACCTTAGCGTCCATACTTCGTCATGAATCGCCGGGCGCTTTGCTTAGCCTTGGTTCCGCCCTTTTTACTGATTCGATTGATCTGCTTCTTAAGAGGCTCATCTTGTGAGACCTCGCCCTCGTCGCCAAACTGCGTTATTGCAGTCAAACTGGTGGCTTTGATCTCGTCGTATTCTGAGTCGTCGAGAAGAATTTCGCGGGCATTTTGCTGCAGTCTTTCAGGTTTGAGGGCCTGCAGAGCGGCGGCCGAGATTTGTCGGATCTCAGCGTTCTCATCCTTGTCGCGAAGGAGTTTTTCAAACACCGGGGCAGACTTGGCATCGGCAGCAAGCAGTCGTAACGCTTCGCGTTTTGCCTTTTCACTGGGTGGCTTATTCGCAATAGCACGGGCGATTGGATAAGCCTCCGCATGGATGTCGTAACTGAGTAGTTGCAATGCCTTCTCGGGTGGCAACAGGGCCTTCTCAGGTTTCTGCAAACCCTCGAGTAACTTCTTCTGCGCGTAGCCATCCTTCTCCCGCGCCAGGATTCCCAGCACTCGCTGGCGGAGCTCTGGATCGGGGTCAGTCGCAACTTTGCGGAGCGCCGCAATGTAATCACTCCGACACGATTCAAATGCAATCACGCTGAAGCTCGCCGCTTGCAACGACTGCAACGCTGCGAGTCGAACCTCGATCGGTTCATCTTGATTTGTGAGCACCTTCAACATGGATTGCAGGTCCTTGTCGTTGTCACAAACCGCCAACGGAACTTCAGCCATCGCCGCAACTCGTTGTTTCACTGGCTTCTGTTCACTGGTTGCGACGGCCATTGCCGCCCTGGCGGACCTTGGCTGCTTGCTCGATTTTGCTTTCTTTGTTGCTTTGCTTT